>SLIO01000333.1 GCA_007135635.1 Methylomicrobium sp.
TGCGTATCTTGCCATGTGATCGAACAGGATAATGCGACCTTCACCGACAGCCGCTTTCACAATATCGGTATCGGCATCGATTCGATCGAACCGGACATTCCGGCCTTGACGCAAGCCTTTCTGGAAGCGAAAAATCAGGGTAAAGACGTCGATATCATGGTGCTGACCGATCCGAAATCATCGGAACTCGGCCGCTTCGCGGTCACCGACGAATTGAACAAGATCGGCGCATTCAAGACGCCAACGCTACGCAATGTCGAATTAACCGCGCCCTACATGCATGACGGTAGCTTGAAAACCTTGCGCGAAGTCATGGTGCATTACAACAACGGCGGCGTCTCGGATGCCGGCGCGCGCGTCAACGATTTCTTGAGCGGCGGCATACGTCCGCTCAACTTAACCGGTGCGCAAATCGACGATTTGGTCGAGTTCATGAAAGCATTGACCAGCCCTAAAAAACCGGCCGAACCCGAATCGGCTCAAGAGGTTAATTGAAGGAGACTTGAACGATGAATACGATCCATAAAAGCCGCCGGAGTTTTTTGAAAACAGCGGGAGCCGCGGCCCTCGGCAGCACGTTACCGATCAGCCTGATTGAATTGGCTTTTGCCGACACGGCCGAAAATTTTACATTCGCCTATATTTCCGATGCCCATATTCAGCATATCGAAGGCACGCGCTTCGTCCGCAATTGGGATCGGGGACTGATTCGCGCGGTGGCCGAAACTAATCTACTGGTACCGAAGCCCGATTTCGTGTTTTTCGGCGGGGATTTGGCCCAACTCGGCACGAAAGCCGAATTGGATCACGGCGCCGAAATCATGTCGGCACTGCGCTATAAAGTCCACTATGTGATGGGCGAGCACGACTATTATCTCGACCTCGGCGACTATTGGGAGCAACTGTTCGGCGCGCAATATTACAGCTTCAATCATAAGGGCGTGCATTTCGTCGTGTTGAACAGCATCCGGACTTACGACGACTGGACTTTCAACCGCTGGCCGAGCAACGAACAGCGCATGCTGGAAATGGCCGGACTCGACAATCCGAACGGATCGCCGTTCATGGTCGGCGAGGAACAAAGAAACTGGCTCAAATCCGATTTATCCAAAGTTGCCAAAACCACACCGATCGTCGTTTTATCGCATTCACCGCTGCAAAAAATCTTCAGAGGCTGGAATTTCTGGACCGAAGATGCCGAAGAAATCCAAGCCTTACTCAAGCCCTTCGATAAGGTATCGGTTATATATGGCCATGTACATCAAATCCAATACAACCAAATCGGCAACATCAGCTTCAACTCGGTCATGGCCACTGCATGGCCATGGCCTTATCCGCAGTCTTATGCCCAAGCCGAGCAATATCTGCCGAAATTGACCGTCCCGATGAACCGCGCCGATCCTTTTTTCGAGCGCGACGCAACCGGTTGGCAGTTTATCAATACCAGTAACGGCAATGTCGATCTGCATTACACGCTGTATAACAACACCGCGCGTTCGGTGGTCTACAATACTAAAACCAAACAACCGGAAGACAGCGCTTATCAACGCGAAGACGCACGCATTCCGCCACAAACGCATTTCTAGGATTCCAACAGGGAGAACCGCATGAACCTCAAGCCCATTAAAGCTATCCTACTGCTTCCGTTGGCCCTGGCATTGGCAACACCTACCGCTTCTGCCGACGAATTTACCGATGCCGATCTGGAACGCTGGCAACAACAATTTATGGGCGTCGTCCAACAAGGCCGCGACCTATGGACCAGTCCTGAATTAGGCACCAACGGCGTTGCTTGCGCACAGTGCCATCCGAATGCAGCGAACACGCATCCCGAAACTTATCCGAAATTTCAAAAACAGCTAGGTAAAGTCGTGCCGATGTGGGAAATGATCAATTGGTGTTTGAAAAATCCGCTCGAAGGCCAGCCGCTCGCCGCAGACGACCCGAAAATGACCGCCATTCAGGCTTATGTGACGCACGAACGGCGAGGTGTCACACTCGAACCGGGTAAGCACTGACCAATTTCCGTCCTTCAAATTGATAAATCACTCTTTTCATAACAACTTTTTTGGATAGCTTTTTAATGAAAGCAGGAGCGGACAGTCCGGACATGAAAGGCATATCGGGCGATATCAATCTTGAACGCATCGACGCAGAATCCTTAGTTATTCGCTTAACCGGCAATTGGACTCAGGCTGCTAAGATAAAGCCAGTTGAACACGTGCTGGCGGAACTCGCTGTTTTAACTCCTTTCGCACGAATCGTGCTGCAAGCAGCCGACCTCAAGCAATGGGATAGCCGCTTGCCGACGTATCTGCTCGCAATCCTGGACTATTGCCAAGCCAAACGCATTCAGATCGACTTATCAGGCCTGCCAGACGGCGTTCAAGGATTGCTCAAACTGGCGCGCGCCGTTCCGGAGCGTGCCGGCGATCGCCGTTCGGCCCAACAAACACCGGCCTTGGCTAAAATTGGCAAGATGGTTTTAAGCGGACTGGCCGACACCAAAGCGCTCGTTATATTCATAGGCGAAACGGTGCAGGCCGGTATTTCGCTGATGCGAGGCAAGGCCCGGTTTCGTAGCGTCGATTTATTTTTGTGTATACAAGAGGCGGGACCCGGCGCGTTGGCGATCGTTACGCTGATTAGTTTATTGGTAGGCCTGATTCTGGCTTTCGTCGGCGCTGTACAACTAGCGATGTTTGGCGCGCAAATTTTCATTGCCGACCTGGTTGGATTGGGAACAGTACGCGAAATGGGCGCGTTGATGACTGCGGTCATTATGTCGGGACGCACGGGAGCAGCCTATGCCGCGCAGTTGGGTACGATGAATGTCAACAGCGAGATAGATGCGCTCAAGACCATGGGAATATCGCCGATGGAGTTTCTGGTGTTACCGAGAATGTTGGCGTTAATCTTAATGCTGCCGCTGTTGTGTATCTATGCCGACTTTATGGGCATTCTAGGCGGAGCCATCGTTACTACCACCGCCTTCGATGTATCCTTGACACAATACTTTAATCAACTCCGCAAGGCCGTCGATCTTACCGACATCAGCATCGGTTTGTTCAAAAGCTTGGTGTTTGCGGTACTGATCGCCACCGCCGGCTGCATGCGCGGCATGCAATGCGGACGCAGCGCCTCAGCGGTCGGCGATGCCGCAACGGCCGCAGTCGTCAACAGCATCGTCTATATCGTCGTGGCCGACTCGATCATCACCTTGATCTGCAATCGACTGGGCATTTGAATACATTTCGAAAGTCAACATGAACAAGCCCCATATTACGGTAAAAGATTTGACGATGGCTTACGGTGATTTCGTAATTCAGCGCGATTTGAATTTTACGATTAACCGCGGCGATGTTTTCGTTATCATGGGAGGCAGCGGTTGCGGCAAAAGCACATTGCTCAAACACTTAATCGGCCTTCAGCAACCGGCACGGGGCGATGTCATTTACGATCGGCAAAATTTTTGGCGCTCAAGCGACGCAGAACGCATCCGAATCCTGCGGCGCATAGGTGTGCTGTATCAAAGCGGTGCCCTATTCAGCTCTCTAACTTTGGCCGAAAATATTGCTTTGCCGCTCGGCGAATTTACCGATTTTAGCCGCGCAGAGATCGCCGATATCGTTTCTTACAAACTCGCCTTGGTAGGCCTTGCAGGTTTCGAAGACTATTATCCTTCCGAAATCAGCGGCGGCATGCAAAAACGGGCCGGGCTGGCCAGAGCGATGGCGCTCGACCCGGAAATACTGTTTTTCGACGAACCGTCGGCCGGTCTCGACCCAGTCAGTGCAAGGCTTTTGGATGATCTGATCATCAATTTGAGCGATGCCTTAGGCACGACCATTGTTGTTGTTACGCACGAACTGGCCAGTATCTTTGCCATTGGCACGAACGCGGTATTTCTCGACCCGGAAACCAAAACTATGCTGGCAACCGATTCACCCAAACGCTTGCTGGCCGAATCCAAAGATTCCAAAATCATTCAATTCTTGACTCGAGGCGAGGGCAATGTCGAGACAACGCGTTAATAGGGAGCAAACAGTCTTATGAGTAAACCGATAAACCCATTGGCGATAGGCAGTTTCACGGTCGGCGCGGTCGCACTGGTCATCGTAGGCTTGTTTATGTTTGGCGGCGGTCAGTTTTTTAAATCGGATAAAGTTTACTTCGTGGTGTTCTTCGATTCTTCGCTCAATGGCCTGAATGTTGGAGCCCCGGTAAAAATGCAGGGCGTGCAGATCGGCGAAGTCACTGATATCGCATTACAATTCGATAAAACCTCGATTAAGGTTTATAAGCCCGTCGTGGTGGCGATTGATCGCCATAAGTTGACGGGCACGAGTGGCAAGAATTTCAATATAGCCATGACGAAAGAAGAGCGACTGGCTCTTAGAGATAGATTGGTTGATGCTGGATTTCGTGCGCGCTTGGAAACACAAAGCTTATTGACCGGCCTTCTCTATGTCGATGTAGATAAGCACCCCAATAAGCCTCCCGTGTTTGCTGAGCTGGACTATAAGGGGATTCCGGAGTTTCCGGGCATCTTAACAGCCAGCGACGAGATACTGCATTCGGCAGAAGAATTCGTTAATCAATTACGCACATTGCCGCTGGAACAAATTGTCACCGACTTTGCCGACAGTTTAAGAGAAATGAAAGACCTGCTGGCATCCGATGAACTCAAGCAATCTCAGGTTTCTCTCGCTCATGCCATGGAGGGAATGGAAAAGGCGGTCGGCACGCTCAACCGCAATCTTGAACCGATGCTCAAGGCTACGCATACGGCTATCGATAATACCAATTTATTGGTCCAAGATTCAAGGTCGATGGTTCAGGATATAAAGCCTATTTTGGCTTCCGCTAACAACGCCTTGGCTGCGGCGACCGCCGCCTTGAATAAGGCACAGGATTCGGTAGCCATGGTCGGCGATACCTTTGGCCCGGAATCGGCTTTAATTGAAACGCTGGAATCGGTTAACGATGCATCGCGGTCGATCAAAGATCTGGCCGATTATTTGGAACGGCATCCGGAATCGTTGATTTCCGGTAAACATAACTAGAGAATGTTGAATTATGAATGCAATCCGGCCTTTTTGTTTGCCAGTCTTAACCTGTTTATTTTTATCCTTAACGGGATGCGTAGGCGGAGCAACCCCGCCTTCGCAATTCTATCTTCTAGAACCGATCCTCGAAAACGAAAGCAGTGCTCCCGAAGTAAGTACAAAGCCCATCATTGCACTTGGCCGGGTGCGTATTCCTCGCTATGTCGATAGGCCGCAAATTGTCGTCGGAACCGGTGGAAATACCTATCATTTGAACGAATTCAATCGTTGGGCGGAATCGCTTGATGCCAATATCAGCCGTGTACTGACGCAAAATCTTTCAATGCTCGTCCCGGCCGAGGTCGTAAACGCTAGATCTTCAAACTTAGCGAGGCAGGCTAAGCTCCGCGTCTCACTGACTATTTCGGAGTTTCATGTCGATCAGCATGGACAAGCCGGTTTAACAGCACAATGGTTTATCGGTCGCGGTCAGGATGTCATACAAAGCCATCAAGTCTCTTACCGTATGCCGGGATCGACCGATGATTATTCGACCATCGTGGCAGCGCTCAATGAATGCCTGAATCGAATGAGCCGTGACTTATCGGCATCGCTTCAACAAGTGCTTCTAGATATGAGAAGTTAACGAAATCAATCGATTTCCCCCTAAAGGCAGCAATGCCCAATTTGAAATTTTCACCCCGCTTAGGATGTGGCGTATGCCTGCCGAGGAGCAAAAACCCTCCGATCACAACGGTGCCATCACCCGCCAATGCCGAAATTTGATTTACGATAGGTATACTTGTCCTGCAAACTGTTTACTTACTCATTTTATTCGACACTCTTGCGTCCATGAATACAGTCTTAACCGGCATTCTGGTTTATATATTGCTGCAGCTTTCGATCGGCATTTTCGTTTCGAAAAAAATCAAAACAGAAGACGATTATTTATTGGCCGGACGCAGTCTCGGCGTCGGTCTTGCAACCTTGAGCGTGTTCGCGACTTGGTTCGGCGCCGAGACTTGCATCGGCGCTGCCGGGGCTGTATACGAAGAAGGCCTGTCCGGCGCGACACTCGATCCGTTCGGCTATTCGCTCTGTCTGGTTTTAATGGGCCTGGTCTTTTCAATTCCATTGTGGCGCCGGCAGCTGACCACGTTGGCTGATTTGTTCAAACAACGCTATTCGCCACGGGTTGAAAAACTTGCGGTGTTGATGATGGTGCCCGGTACGATCATGTGGGCCGCCGCGCAAATTCGGGCATTCGGGCAAGTTTTATCGGCTACGTCCGGATTCGAAGTCGATCTGACAATTGCTTGCGCGGCGCTGGTCGTCATTATCTATACGATGTATGGCGGTTTAATGGCCGATGTCATCACCGATGCGGTACAAGGTGTCGCGTTGATGATCGGTTTATGTATATTATTGACGATCATTGTAGACGCCGGCGGCGGTTGGCAGCCTTCGATTGCCTCGATCGAGCCGGAGCGTTTGGTTTTATTCAAAACTGCCGAGAACGAAAACTGGTTGGATATTCTGGAACATTGGATGATTCCAATCGGCGGATCGGTAATCGCACAAGAACTGGTATCGAGAGTTCTGGCCTGCCGCTCTCCGCAGATAGCGCGCCAAGCCTGTTTGACCGGAGCCATGTTATACCTATCGGTCGGCTTGATACCGGTCTTCATAGGCTTAATCGGTTATCGCTTGTTACCGGGCCTGGATCATCCCGAGCAAATCTTGCCTCAATTGGCGCAGCATTATTTACCGACTTTTTTGTATATCATTTTTGCCGGCGCGTTGATTTCGGCGATCTTGTCCACCGTCGACAGCGCACTGATGGCCGCTTCTGCGTTGCTTTCGCATAACCTGATCGTGCCGTTGTTGGGTACGATCGACGAAAGCCGCAAAGTTCGTATTGCACGACTGACCGTTTTGTCCGGCGGCATGGCCGCTTATTGGCTTGCCTTGCAAACCGACCGCGTTCACAGCCTGGTCGAACAAGCTTCGGCATTCGGCAGCGCCGGGATCGTGACCGTGGTGGTATTCGGTTTATTCACGCGCTTCGGTGGAGCCTACAGCGCTACCGGATCACTTTTAGCCGGAACCGCCATCTGGACCCTCGGACACTATGCATTCGATTTAAAAACACCCTATCTCATCGCACTCGCCGGCGCAATTGCGGTTTATACGGCGCTTGCGCTTTTAGAACCGAAACTTCATAAGATTACTGACTTCCATATAAGATTACTGACTTCCATTAATGATGTCGATATCATCTCGATTCGGAAGTCATGCGCCAAACTGAAATTAATAAGCGTAACTCAACATCCATGAATCCAGTAAGACCCGACAAAAATATTGACGTACTCTGCACCTGTAGCGGCACAACCGAACAGCAAATTCGCCAACTCATCAATGAAGGCATTACCGATCCCGAAAGGCTGTCGAGGATTACCGGCGCCTGTTCGGGCTGCGGTTCTTGCGAACCTACCTTTATGGGTTTCGTAGGTTTGAAAGAACCGCTCGTTTAAGATACTCTTTTCAGAGACTACGGGCTTTGTGCGCCTAAGGCATCAAAGCCGAACGTAGCAGATTCGAAGTCGCTTGACCGCTGGTGGTGCTAACGTGGTCGACAACCACGGGAATAAACTGATTAACCATACCTGGCGATAAATTCAGTTGCCTAAACGACGAATAAAGCGACTGCATAGTACCAATTGTTCCACCGGCGCCTCCCAGCATTGCAGCACCACCGACCTGCGGTGCAGCAGCGAGCATTTCCGACATACCCGGAACGGATTGCGACAAGCCTGCGAATGCTTGTTGCGTCATATTCGTTTTGGCAGCTTGAAATATCGCGCCGGCCCCGCCCAGCGCTTGCTGCTGAGTTACGCCCAATTGACCGACTAGCGCTTCGGTTAAAGCCGTTTGAGTGGTAGGCACACTACTGGCAATCGCCGTTCCGGCCTCGATTGTTTGCCTTCCCGTTTGTGCGGTCTGACCCACTGTTGCCAAGCCCCTGTCTACAGTATCGATAGCGCTTTGCCCGGTCCCGCTCGTACCGGCGCACCCCGCAGTTGCGATTGAAATGAGTATTGCTGGGATATATTTATAATGATAATTTTTCATATTGCATCCTCAATGATTGCATCAAGACTTTCGAGCTAACCATGCCGATGGTCTCGACAAACGATCGGCCTCGTCAATGATGGCCGAATTCAATACTTTTAGAGGCTATCCTATATTTAAAGCTCCTCAATTATGTTAACCATGTTAAACGTTTGAAGGCCAAAATACCAAATTAAAATCCAAATTCCAGAGTATTGTATTTCGGTTGAGATAACGCCAATTAGGAATCCCTATTTAAATAAAGTTCATCGATAACATCAGTGTCTTTTCAACGGAAGATGCTAAAATCGCCGCTCGTTATTTCTTATCAAGGATTTTTATGACACAAATCAAGATTGAACATCAACCCAACGAAGCCCGTTTAGAAGAATTAGGCGTCTCGGATTGGGCTATTTGGGAAAAAGAAGTCTCCAAGTTCTCAATTGACTTCGATGAAACCGAAACGGCCTATATTCTCGAAGGCGAGATCATTGTTACGCCGAAAGGCGGCGAGCCAGTTCGCATTCTTCCTGGTGACTTAGTCGTTTTCCCCGAAGGCTTGAACAGCGATTGGGAAGTCGTTAAGCCATTGCGCAAACATTACAGCTACGATTAAACCGAAATGAAGCGGGCTTGCGATATCGCTTGATATTTGCAAGCCTCAAGCTTCGCAGTGGGTTGAATCATTTCTTTCGGTTCAGGCGCAACGAATTAACGATGACCGAAACCGAACTGAGTGCCATCGCTGCCGATGCAATTGCTGGATTGAGTTTTCCGGCAACCGCAAACGGGATTGCTATCGCGTTATAACCGAATGCCCAAATCAGATTTTGTTTAATAATACTCAGGGTATTTTCACTCAATTCGATAGCATCGGCGATTTTGCTAATGTCGCCGTCCAACAGCACCAAATCGGCTGCTTCGATGGCGATATCGGTGCCTTTATCGATCACCAGGCTGACATTAGCAGCCGCTAGCGCCGGCGCGTCATTAATGCCGTCGCCGATCATCGCGACCTTGTGCCCGCCTTCGCGTAACTGACGAATCAACGCTAATTTTTGGGCAGGATCCGCTTCGGAATACACGGTAACGATTCCTACCTGCTCGGAAATATGCCGGGCCGCCAATTCGGTATCACCGGTCACCATCCAAGTATCGATCCCGGCTCGATGCAACTGTTCGACAACTTGACGGGCTGTAGGCCGGATCGTATCGGTTGCGGCAAACAACGCAGATGCATGCCTATCGATTGCCAGATAAATCAGCGTTTTTCCTTGCTGCGCCAATTGTTTCGCGGTCGCTCTGAGCGGCACAAGATCCACCTGGTGTTGCTTCATCCATAAATCGCTTCCGAGTAATAACTGGCGACCGCCGATTTGAGCGCGAATGCCTCGGTCCGGCGTATTATGAAACTGCGACGATTCCATTAATTCGATGCCGCGTTCCTTGGCATAACGAACAATCGCCTGCCCTAAAAAGTGTTCGGAATTGAATTCCGCCGCTGCGGCAAATTGGACGATACGTTCATCATCGTAATCGGATACATTGAACAAGTCGGTTATTTTGGCAATACCTTCGGTGATCGTACCGGTTTTATCGAATATGACGATATCGATAGACGCCGCCGTTTCCAGAACCTCGCCATTTCTGATATAAATGCCACGCCTTGCCGCCTGTCCGGTTCCTACCATCGTTGCCGCAGGCGTCGCCAAGCCCAGAGCACATGGGCACGAAATCAGTAAAACGGCAATTGCATTAGACAAAGCGTGTGCGACCCGCTCCCCAGCCCACAACCAGCCGCCGAAAGTAACTCCTGACAACACGATCACCGACGGTACGAAAACTGACGCGACACTATCGACGGTTTTTTGGAGTTGTAATTTGGACGCCTGAGCCTGATCGACCATATGTATCAAACCCGACAAGAAGGTATCCTTACCGGTTGCCGTAGCGCGCATTTGCAAGACGCCGCTGCCGTTGATGCTGCCGTCGTAAAGTTTATGACCAGGCTCCTTTATTGCGGGCATCGCGGAACCGGTTACCATCGCTTCATTGACGCTGGATAAGCCCTTGATCACTTCGCCATCCACCGGAATGCGCTCGCCCGGCCTAATCAGAAGAATATCGCCGATCGCGATCTGTTCGGCCATGATTTTTAATTCTTCGCCATCTTTGAGCACGGTCGCTTGATGAGGCTGTAGATTCACCAGTTTACGTATATCCTGAA
>SLIO01000277.1 GCA_007135635.1 Methylomicrobium sp.
ATGGACGCGAACCTGAAGACAGGGTTGCCTAACCCGGCTATGGCTAATGGCTAATGGCTAATGGCTAATGGCTAATGGCTAATGGCTAATGGCTAAAGACTGCCAATATTCAGCCCCACACCGCGCATCGGATAATCTCGCAGGACCAGGTTGCAAACTCCGTACTGCCAAGACATCGTAGGGTGCGCATCGCGCACCTTTCCACGGTGCCAAAACGACAAGAGGTCCCGACCCAGGTGCGCGATGCGCACCCTACACTCTCGCGGACCGGGAATGCATGCCGATCTTACCTCGGCAGCCAAGGTATGGATTCTCACAGAGGACCGTAAGAACTAAAAAAACGCATTAGAGCAAATGCTTAACCGCATCTCGCTCTTCTTTCAGCTCGGCTTCGGACTTTCGCATTTTTCCCCGGCTAAAATCACTAATCGCCAATCCTTGAACGATGTTGATTTCTCCGTTTTTAATCTCGACCGGAAACGAATAAACCAAGCCTTTTTCAATTCCGTAACTGCCGTCCGATGGAACTGCCATGCTAATCCAATTATTATCTTCGGTTCCAAAAATCCAGGCGCGCATTAAGCTTATCGCGGCATTGGCTGCAGAAGCCGCACTGGATCGGCCAACCGCCTGGATCACAACCGCTCCTCGCTGCTGCACGGTTGGAATGAATTCATCGGCAAACCAATCCCACTCGACCACAGACAAAGCATCCTGCCCTTTGACTTTAGCATGATGAAGATCCGGATACTGGCCCGCCGAATGATTGCCCCAAATGATAATATTTTTGATATCGCTGGCCAGTACTCCACATTTATTCGCCAATTGAAAAGTCGCGCGCTTATGATCGAGCATCATCATTGCCGAAAAATTTTGCGGTCTCAAATCGGGCGCATTACTGACTGCGATCAAGGCATTTGTATTGGCTGGATTGCCCGTTACCAATACCTTGACATCCCGGCTGGCAACCTTGTTGAGTGCTTGACCCTGCACGGAAAAAATCTGGGCATTGATTGCCAACAAATCCTTACGCTCCATCCCCGGTTTACGCGGACTGGCGCCGATCAAAAATGCGTAATCGACATCTTTGAAAGCGACTTCGGGATCATCGGTTTTAACAATTTTATGCAGCAACGGATAGGCGCAATCGTTCAACTCCATAACCACACCATTTAATGCACCTAATGCTAATGCCTGCGGCGTTTCCAATAAATGAAAAATCATTGGCTGATCGGGGCCTAATAGTTCTCCGCTAGCCAGGCGAAACAATAAGGAATAACTGATCTGTCCCCCTGCCCCTGTAACGGCGATTTTAACTGGCGTTTTCATTTGTTTTCCTTTTTATTGTTGTCTGAAATGCGGAGTTTAAATGGGCAAGCCGTTTAAACACAGCGAAAATAGCACATAACGTGATGAATATAATGCCAACCCTACTGGCAAGGTCAAAACGAATGATAACGAATAACCGCCTCCCCCTGCAAGCCTATAGAAATCGCCCAGGCGCAATGGAGAGACAACGCATTCTTAAAAAGGTATACTGACACGTTTTATAAACGCCAATCGTTATCGTCACTATCGATCTTACGTTGCCCATGAAAAAACTGTTATTCCAATTCGATACCGATCCGCGCCCTTCAGCCTTTGATACGATTGTCGCTTATGACGGTGGTGCCGACCATGTCATCGGACATGGCGGATTAACACCCGACACTATCGCCCCCTTGGTCGAAGGCACGATCTTTACCCGTGCACCGAAAGACAAAAAAAATACCGCAATTTTTGTCGGAGGTAGCGACATGCTGGCCGGTCAACAATTATTTGCGGCCGTGCAAAAACAATTTTTCCCCGGTTTTCAAGTCTCGGTCATGCTCGACAGCAACGGCAGCAATACCACTGCCGCGGCAGGCGTTGCGAAACTGGCCTTATGCAGCAAACTGAGCGGTAAAAAAGCCGTTGTTCTGGCAGGCACGGGGCCTGTTGGGCAACGCGTAGCGGTCATGCTGGCTCAGGAAGGTTGCGAAGTCTCGCTGACTTCTCGGGAAATGTTACGAGCGGAACACGCATGTCAAGCGATGCGCGAACGCTTCGGTGTCGAACTGACTCCTATCGAAGCTGTCGACCCAGACGCGCGCGGCAAGGCGATTGAAAACGCCCAAATCGTGTTTGCGGCCGGCGCAGCAGGCGTCGAATTACTCAAAGCCGAACACTGGCAAAATAATGATCGACTCGAATTATTGGCCGATGCAAATGCCACGCCCCCGATCGGCATCGGCGGCATCGATATGATGGATAAAGGCAACGAACGCCACGGTAAAATCGTCTGGGGAGCCATCGGTTTCGGCGCATTCAAACTCGCTTTGCACCGTGCCTGCATCGCCAAACTGTTCGAAAGTAATACACAAGTGCTGGATGCCGAACAAATTTTTGCATTCGCCAAGGAAATGGCTTAAACGCTCCTCGCACCGCTGAATCACATGAGCCGACCCACCCCCCAACAAGCGCTCAGAGAACAGGCTGTTCGACTATTTCAAGCCGGCATTGATGCGGCCGACCCATACCTTGCGGTTCGACACAGCCTATCCTCGGACGGGCTTCAACTTGAAATCGCCCTATCGCCGAACGACAACGCGCCGAAACGCACGGGACATTGGCCGAGGATCCATTTGATTGCGTTCGGCAAAGCCGCGTGCAACATGGCAAAAGCCGCCCGAGACATTATTCCGGAATCGCTATTGGCCGGCGACGGCATCATCATTACCAATTACGAGAATGCCGCTCAGGTACCCGGCTTTAAAGTCATCGGCGCCGGCCACCCGATTCCCGACGAAGCGGGACTGCAAGGCGCCCGACTAATCGCCGACAGAATCACCAACGCTCAATCAGGCGAGTTGGCTCTAGTCTTGATTAGCGGCGGAGGCTCTGCACTCCTTCCCTATCCACGCCCGCCGATTACGCTCGAAGAAAAAGCGCAAACGACTGCATTACTGCTTGCTTGCGGCGCGACAATCAACCAAGTCAATTGTGTGCGCAAGCATCTTTCCATGATCAAAGGCGGTGGACTGGCACGCTTTTCGGCTCCGGCCGACTTACACGCATTGATTCTTTCCGACGTGCTGGGCGACGATCTAAGCGCCATCGCAAGCGGGCCGACCGTGCCGGACGACACACGCTTCGACGACGCTATCGCTATTTTACGCGAGAAGGGTATTTGGGAAAGCATTCCGGATTCGGTAAAATACGTTTTGCAACAAGGCACCACCGGTAATATTCCGGAAACGCCGAAAACTGGTGACGAGCTTTTCAATAATACAGGCCATACGCTTATCGGCAGCAATACGATCAGCTTGAACGCCGTCGTTAAGGCCGCATCACAACTGGATTACGATGTTCGAGTCTATTCGGAACATCTCAGCGGCGAAGCGAAAGACGAAGCCTTCAAGCTGGCCTCTTACGCGAAGTCCCTGCTCGATGGCGGCTTAAATAGGCCCACGGCACTACTCGCCGGCGGCGAAACCACGGTTACGTTGACAGGACAAGGCCGCGGCGGCCGTAATCAAGAGATGGGGCTGGCCTTCGCAATGGCCGCCGAACGATTAGAATTACACGGTAATTGGGTATTTTTAAGTGGCGGCACCGACGGCCGCGACGGCCCGACCGATGCGGCCGGCGCACTGATCGATCCGCAATCGCCGGCACGCATGCGCGCTGCCGGAATCGACCCGAGCGCAAGACTACAAGACAATGACTCTTACCAAGCGCTCCAGACTTCAAACGATTTGCTGATAACCGGTGCAACCGGCACCAATGTCGCCGATTTACAAGTATTGTTGCTCCAGCCTTAACTTCAATTAGTACTGTGAAAGTCACACAAAGCCGAGCAATGCTTTTTTGCCCGGCGCTAAAGGCTGGCAACGTAAGCATAGCCTTTGAAAACCTCTGCGCCTTTGCGCCTCTGCGCGAGTTATATCTGTTAATTCTCCTGCAGAGGCGCGGGGGCGCTGAGGACGGAAAGGTTGATAATACGATTACTGTGAAAGCTCGTGAAATTAGACTATTTATCTAATTTTTCGATATACAAAGCTCGGCAGAGAAAATGCTGGTTCCGGAGAGGGTGCGATTGCTCGACCGACAGGCGTCGGCGGCAGGGCAGATTTTTGCTCCTGCAAAATCTGCATTCATGCCATCCATGGCAATCAGTCGCCGCCGTCGAGCCTACAGGGACGCACTCACGGCGTCCTGTCGGGCGAGTGACCGTACCCTAACCCACACCCCTAGCACTTTCATTTGCCGGGGTGATGATAGCTTCTTCATGATCGTTACTCTATACTCACCGAAAATCACTGTCGGCATTTTGACCTTCTCCCCTCGGGATCGCCGATAAAACCGTTGTTGAAATGCAAAATAACTATAAATTTTTAGGAGATATTGATGTTTACTAAATCGCAAACGATTGCAGGTTACGATAATGAATTGTTTCAGGCACTGGAAGAAGAGCGCCGCCGTCAGGAAGACCATATAGAACTGATCGCCTCGGAAAATTACACCAGTCCGCGCGTCATGGAAGCCCAAGGCACGCTGCTGACCAATAAATATGCGGAAGGCTATCCCGGTAAACGCTATTACGGGGGCTGCGAATATGTCGATAAAGTCGAGCAACTCGCGATCGACCGCGCCAAAGAACTATTCGGCGCCGATTATGCGAATGTACAAGCCCATTCCGGATCGCAGGCCAATATGGCGGTATTCATGGCGCTGATACAGCCGGGCGATACGATACTGGGCCTAAGCCTCGCCGACGGCGGCCATTTGACGCATGGTGCCAAACCGAATTTCTCCGGCAAAATCTACAATGCAGTGCAATACGGACTCCACCCGGAAACCGGCTTGATCGATTACGATCAGGTAGAAGCCTTAGCGATCGAGCACAAACCAAAAATCCTCGTGGCCGGTTTCTCTGCCTATTCGCGCATTTGGGACTGGCAACGCTTCCGCGAGATCGCCGATAAAGTCGGTGCCTATTTACTGGTCGATATGGCCCATGTCGCAGGATTGGTCGCGGCCGGACTTTATCCGAACCCTGTACCGTTTGCCGATGTCGTCACCAGTACCACGCACAAATCGCTACGCGGACCGCGCGGCGGATTGATTTTGTGTAAAAGCAATCCGGAAATTGAAAAAAAATTCGACTCCAGCATCTTTCCCGGCATTCAAGGCGGCCCTTCGATGCATGTCATCGCTGCCAAAGCGGTCGCGTTTAAGGAAGCGATGGAAACCGAATTCAAAACCTATCAGCAACAAGTCATCAACAATGCCAAGGCGATGGCCGAAGTCTTCATCGACCGCGGTTTCGACGTCGTCTCCGGCGGTACCGATAATCATTTAATGCTGGTTTCATTAATCCCGAAAGGCATCACCGGTAAAGCCGCCGATGCAGCACTGGGTCGCGCGCATATCACGGTTAATAAAAACGCCGTGCCGAACGATCCGCAGTCGCCATTCGTGACCAGCGGTATCCGCGTTGGCACGCCGGCTCCGACCACGCGTGGCTTCAAAGAAGCGCAAATGACCGAAATTGCGCATTTAATGTGCGACGTGATGGAAAATATCGACAACGAAACCGTTATTTCCGCGGTACGCGATAAAGTTTCCATTTTATGCTCTCGCTTTCCGGTTTATAGCCAATAGAGGAAAATTTTAAGCAGGAATTATTCATGTCAGACATAGCAATCGCCCAACAAGCCAAGATGCGACCGATCATCGATCTGGCCGGCGAAAAATTCGGTATTCCGCCCGAACATTTAGATCCATACGGTCACTATAAAGCTAAATTATCGCTCGAATACGTCAATAACTTGACCGACCGCGAAGACGGCAAACTCATCCTCGTCACCGCGATCAGCCCGACGCCGGCTGGCGAAGGCAAAACCACGACCACAGTCGGTTTAGGCGATGCGATCAACCGGCTCGGCAATTCGGCAATCATGTGTCTGCGCGAACCCTCGCTCGGGCCTTGTTTCGGCGTCAAAGGGGGCGCAGCCGGTGGCGGCTTCTCCCAAGTCGTTCCAATGGAAGACATCAACCTACATTTTACCGGTGATTTTCATGCTATCGGCGTTGCGCATAATTTATTGTCGGCCTTGATCGACAACCATATCAATCACGGCAACGCGCTCGACATCGATTCGCGCCGGATTCAATGGAAACGCGTCGTCGACATGAACGACCGCGCGTTGCGCAAAATCACGGTCGGCATGGGCGGCCCGGCGAACGGCTATCTTCGTGAAGACGGCTACGATATCGTCGTCGCGTCTGAAATCATGGCGATTTTGTGCCTGGCGACAAGTCGCGTCGATCTGAAAGAACGCCTTGGCCGTATCGTCATCGGCTACAAGTCCGACAGAGTCACACCGGTTTATGCGAGCGATCTCAATGCACAAGGGGCAATGGCCGCACTATTAAAAGAGGCCATCAAGCCGAATCTGGTGCAAACGCTTGAAAACAATATCGCGATCATTCATGGCGGACCTTTCGCGAATATCGCGCACGGTTGTAACACCGTCACCGCGACCAAGACAGCGTTAAAACTGGCCGATTATGTTGTTACCGAGGCCGGCTTCGGTGCCGATTTAGGCGCCGAGAAATTTATCGACATCAAATGCCGCATGTCTGGTCTGAAACCGTCGGCGGTCGTGCTGGTGGCAACGGTCCGTGCGCTAAAATTCCACGGCGGCGTCGCGAAAGAGGATCTGAACCAAGAAAACATTGATGCTTTGCAAAAAGGGTTTACCAACCTGGAGCGCCATCTCGACAATATCCAACGCCATTACGGCTTGCCTTGCGTGATCTGCATCAATCATTTTACATTCGACACCGATGCCGAAATCGCGCTACTCAAGGTTAAATGCGAGGCGCTCGGCGCGAAATGCGTGGTCTCGAAACATTGGGCGCAAGGCGGTGCCGGCGCGGAAGAATTGGCGCAAGAAGTGCTTGCCGTCGTCGACAACCGCGAACCCGGCTTCACTTACGTCTATGACGAAGAACTGCCGCTCTGGGACAAAATCGAGACGATCGCGACCAAACTTTATGGCGCAATCGGCATCACCGCGAGCCCGAAAGTCAAAGCCGAAATCAACGCGTTGCAACAAAACCACGGCAAATTTCCGGTCTGCATGGCCAAAACTCAAATGTCGTTCTCGACCAACCCGAACGAGAGAGGCGCGCCCTCGGGCCATACTGTTGAGATCAGCGAAGTCAGACTGGCCAACGGCGCAGGCTTCATCGTCGCGATCGCCGGCGACATGATGACAATGCCGGGTCTGCCGAAAATTCCGGCCGCCGAACGCATCGACATCACCGACGACGGCGTGATTACCGGATTGTTTTAATTTGAATCGTCAGGCGTATGTCGCTCCGCTCATATGCCTGCGAACACATCCTCAAGTAAGCTAGCAGTTGGCATGTGTTATAGGCCCTTCGTGCTTAGCCAAGTCGAAGCATGAAGGATCTACAACACTTTCACCGGCTTGGTCCAGCCTTGTAAAAGGTGCGCAATGCGCAACCTACTCACCTTATTGGGCTTTTCTCAGCGCCTCTGCGCCTCTGCGCGAGAATATCTCTTAAAAGTTACGAAACCGCTTCGCACTTTAACACCCCGGGGCGAACCGCCTACTCCGATTATGCTGTTACCCAAGCTCCAGCTTGAGTAACCTGCTCAGGAAGCTGGAGCTTCCGGGGTGTGTTTCCCAAGCTGGAGCTTGGGAAAGAGCGACAAGGATCTACAACACTTTCACCGGCTTGGTGAAGCCTCGTAAAAGGTGCGCAATGCGCAACCTACTCACCTTATTGGGCTTTTCTCAGCGCCTCTGCGCCTCTGCGCGAGAATATGTCTTTAAAATTACGAGCCGCTCCGCACTTTAACGGCCTCGGGCGGGCTGCCTACTCCGATTTAGCCGCCAAAAATGCCAGCATGTCCTCGTTATGAACCCGCTGATAAATGACTTCGACCGGCAGCGTCAAATCGATCGCCTCGAAAGTCACGTCGTCCCCCAGATAATAATGTTTCGAAACCCATCCTTCGGACCGTCTCAGTACTTCGACCTCGACATAATCTTGCTCGATCATCACATATTCTTGCAGAGTCGGTAGCTTCAAGTAATTGGCCAGTTTGACGGTCTTGTCGTTGCGGCGAGTCGTCTTCGACAACACTTCGACGATGATGATTGGCGTTTCAGTATAGTAGGGCTGCGACTCGTCGAAATGACAATCGACGATCACATCGGGATAAAAAAAATTCGAATCGACTCTGACCTTCACATCCGAACCGAACGGCTCGCAGGGAAGGTTTTTTAAATGACTCCTAAACTCTGAATACACATTGCCGGCAATACGATCATGATTTCCGCTCGTCCCGACCATCGCATAGACGGCGCCATCAATCAATTCATGCTTGGTTTCGGCAATCAACTCGCCGTCCAAATAATCCTCGACACTGATCAAATAATCCAGCTTCTTTGCAATGATACTCATAAACATTCCTCATTATTCACGCTGTAACAGTTCCAAAATCTCCTCGGTTTTTTGCCGCATCAACGCAATATCCCCGCGCGATTCGACATTGAGCCGAACGACAGGCTCGGTGTTCGAAGATCGCAAATTGAAACGCCAGTTGTCAAACTCCAGACTGATCCCATCGGTTTCATCGACGACAAGCGCGTCGCCTTCATAAGCCGCCCTAACCCGCGCAATCGCGCCGGCCGGGTCGGCCAGTTTCGAGTTGATCTCGCCGGACGACGGATACGCTGCGATACGCTGCGCGACCGCTTCGGAAAGGCGGATTTTTTTGACGCACAACAACTCCGCGACCAACAGCCACGGAATCATGCCGCTATCGCAATAAGCGAAATCGCGAAAATAATGATGCGCGCTCATTTCGCCGCCATACACGGCATCTTCGAGGCGCATGCGTTCCTTGATGAAAGCATGGCCGGTCTTCGACAACACCGGAATTCCCCCGGTCGCGTTGACAACATCGACCGTGTTCCAGGTCAAACGCGGGTCGTGAATAATTTTCGCGCCGGGCGTTTTTTGCAAAAATGCCTCGGCCAATAGCCCAACAATGTAATAGCCTTCGATGAACTGCCCCTTTTCATCGAACAAAAAGCAGCGGTCGAAATCGCCGTCCCAAGCGATACCCATATCGGCCCCGTGTTCGATGACGGCATTCGCGGTATCAGCGCGGCACTCAGGCAAGAGCGGATTCGGAATACCGTTCGGAAAATGCCCGTCCGGGTCATGATGGATCTTGATGAACTCGACCGGCGCGCCGGCGGCTTTGAATCGCTCTTCCAGCGCATCGACCACATGCCCGGCTGCGCCGTTACCGGCATTGACGACCAACTTGATAGGCTTCAGATTATCCAAATTGATGTAGGTCATCAAATGATCGACATAGTCCGACAGTATCGAACGGCGGGTCAATGAGCCTTTCTTGACAACCGCACCGAAATCATTTTGTTCGGCAAGGCGTTGGATTTCTTTCAGTCCGGTATCGCCGCTGATCGGTTTGGCATGCTCGCGCACCAATTTCATGCCGTTATAATCCATCGGATTATGGCTCGCGGTCACCTCTATCGCGCCTTGCACGTCGAGCGCCTGCGCCGCGTAATAGATTTCCTCAGTGCCGGTCATGCCGATGTCGAGCACATCGACTCCGGCGTCCATCAAGCCTTCGGCCAATGCGGTCTTGAGCGATTCGGAAGTCAGCCGCACGTCGCCGCCGACCGCAATCGTCTTGGCCATCAAATATTCGCCGCAGGCGCGGCCGATACGATAGGCGATATCTTCATTGAGCTCGTTACCCAGTTGACCGCGTATGTCGTAGGCTTTAAAGCAAGTGAGTTTTTCCATGATGATTTGATTGGCTGATTTTAATTAAATTGAATACCGCTGAAACGACATACGGTATAGCTTTCGCACTTCAAATTTCGGCGAACGTTAAAGGAAGCGCCGGGGTGTTCGATCCCTCACCTAACGCTAGGTGAGGGGCTGGGCCTTTGACGGCCCATACGCATCAAGCTAAAAACGGCTAACCCGAATCACGCTCTTTTTCTCGCGCAGAGGCGCAGAGAGTCGCTGTTTCCCAAGCTCCAGCTTGGGAAACAGCCTAATGGTTAATTTAAACGTCAGGCGCGGCATACGCTATTGTTATCGGTCTAGCGCTTGATAAGCCAATGCCATTAAGTTCCGTCAGTCCGCCATGGACTGGCGGAATCCAGTGTCATGGATGGCGAGGGTCATCACGTCCTTGTGTTCCGGATCCCGGCAATTCTTGCCGGGATGACGATTTCGGTGTCCTTTCCGATAGTAGCGCATTAAGAC
>SLIO01000025.1 GCA_007135635.1 Methylomicrobium sp.
AGGGTATTTCTCGGTAGAGATTGCTTTCCCGATGTTGCGCGAAATATTCCCGAGTTCCGCGGTTATTCAAATAAGCCAAAAACAAGGCAATGCCTAGCAAGAACAACTTGACCAGTAATAAATTGCCATAGCCGGTGCCGAAAAAGCCGTTCCAGCTATCGATGTATTCGAAGGTCATCGTTAGGCCGGTTAGCAATAATATGCCAAGCGAAGCAAGACCCAGCTTAGCGAACATTTTTAGAAAAGTTGGCCAAATATCACTGGCAATGGCTTTTCGTCGATCTAAACGCCAAATATTCAGTAATTGAAAGATGCCGCCAACCCAAATCGCTGCGCCTACTTGGTGGATCACTGTCAGCGTCATTAATTGAATGCGCGCCTCATAACGGCCTGCGCCATGCGCAAGCCATGCGCCGGCAACTAATACCAAAATGGCAATGGCTCCGGCAATCAACCATTTGCTTTTCGAGGCCGGTTGAGTGCTTAGTCGGTGACCGATATAAAACGCTAGACCTCCCGCTAATACCATTCGCGCTATCCCGGCTTTAAATTGTATCGTTTCGGCGAATGCCGGAAATGGCCATGCACCTAACGTGGCACTTATCAACCATACCTTCAGTATCAGCGCTAAACCTTGCGTCAAGGCAAGGCCGACAGTACCGTAATAAATCAGAGTGACGGTCGAATTGAGTTGTTGATCGGTCAAACGCTCGCTTGTGTTCCAAGGTCTTAATATAAACAAGCCCCACACCAATCCGCCGATCGCCGCGCTAAAAAAGACGCGGTCGACACCGCCGACCAGGGAGTCTAAAAAATCAGCCAATCCACCCATGACTAAAGCCCTTATTCGACAACAAAGAAATGAATGATGTCTTCGGTCAAATGACCGTCGGCGGCGAACACTTTGAGCCGTATCGCATGCTCTCCGGGATCCAGTGCAGGAAGTTCCACGATGACTTCGCCCCGTTTTTGACCTTGATCAACCTTGAGTCTTTCGTGAACATCGCCTTTTTTGACCAGATCGAAATGCGATAATGCCAGTTCGACTCTGGAATTAAAGATCAACGATACCTGACGGGTCTTGCCGGCCTGAACCGGATCAATATTTAACGAGGTTTCAGTGACCACGGCATGGGCGAAAACAACTTTTGAGCTTAGGGTAAACAGTAAAAAAATGAGTCGAAAAAAGTGTTTAAACATAAATTTTAAAAGTTTTATAAATATTAAAGTGAATAAGCTCAGTTCTACTGGTTTGGGTTAATCAATGCCGGTAAAACAATCAAGCTGCAGGCTAAAGTCATCGTGATACCGACCGATAGCAATAAGCCCATACTGGCGATACCTAGGTGCGAAGTAAACGCCAGGCTTGTAAAGCTGCACAGTGTCGTTAATGCGCTGAAAAACACGCCGCGTGCCGAGCTTGATTGCAGCAAGTCGGTTTGATTGCTACGTTTGTGTTGTAGACGATGCACGATATGAATCGCACTGTCGACGCCCATCCCCAACAGCAAAGGCAATACGATGATATTCGCGAAATTGAACGGATTGTTGAGCAGGACATTGAATGCACCGGTCAGGATTGCGGCCAATAACAGCGGCGCAATGATCAACATTGTTGTTTTGATGCTGCGTGTGATTACGAGTAATAAAATAACGATAAACGCCAAGGCGCTTGAAAAGGCTTCTATAAATGCATCGACCACTGCTTGGCCTGAAGTAACATCGCCAATCGGCAAGCCGAACACTTGGGGATAAGTGTCGAGCACCTGATTGACGAATACTTTTAGGTGATTCGGGTCGTTAAGATCTTGCTCGGGTAAAATCAGCAGTCGGACGATACCACTGGGGCTGATCCAATGGCTTTTTACAGTTTCAGGAATGTCGTCGATTGCGAATTCGGTAGCGGTCAGGCCATCCCGCAACATACGCATTGTTTCCGGCAATAAAATCATCACATTAGTTTCCAGCTGCGAATATACCGAATCGGGTTGCTCGGCCTTGTCGGCATGGTCGATGAAATCTTGAATGTTTCGGTGAAGTTGTTCAAGCAATTCGGCCGAATCCGGAGTTGGATTTTGCGAAAGGGCTTGTTGCAACGATTGGTTGAACTGAATCAACGCGCTTCTGACATCGGATTTTTCGTAAGCGCGGCCGAATCGAACGAGCTGCGCGGGCATGATCAAGTTGAGTGTGTCGAGGATGCCGAGTTTTTCGTCTTGCTGTTCGGGGACTAGATCGCTCAGTGTAATCGCTTGATGAACGCTTGATAAGGCGCTGAATTTCAAGGCCAGTTTGTCGGCGTCTTCCAAGCTGTCGGTGAGTGCGGAAATGATGAACGGCGAGTCGGTTTTGCTTTGCAATAATTTTTTAAAGGCGACAACCGACGGGGTTTTCGGGTCTCGCAAATGGATCGGGTTCGAATCGAAAGTTAATTGCGTCAAAATAAAGCCGCTAGCAACCGCTAGTAATAATGCAATCTTGCGGATAGATCGTGAATGGCGGAACGGAAACTGATAGAGCCAATTCGGCAGTGTTGCGGTCGGTTTCGCGCTTATCGGTTTAAAACGCATCAATTTCAACAAGGCGGGCAGTAGA
>SLIO01000417.1 GCA_007135635.1 Methylomicrobium sp.
GTCGTTATTGAAATGGCGCATCGCTCGACTGAAAGCCAAGGAAAAAGCCGAAGCCAATATTTTTCACAGCATGGCAACGTTTGCACCGGCCTTCGGCATGCTAGGCACCTTGATCGGGTTGATTAACATGCTGCAAATCATCGACATGAAGGATATAGGCGCGATCACCTTCAATATGGGGGTTTCGCTAATCACAACCTTTTACGGCTTGATACTAGCCAATCTGGTTTTCACTCCGATCGCAATCAAGTTGGAGAGACGCACCGAACATCGTGTCATGATTATGAGCATGGTCATGGAAGGCATCACCCTCATCGCCGACAATCGCAGCCCTTCGTTTGTTCGGGAAACGCTCAACTCATTTATTGCTCATTACGACAATGAACTGAAAATCGATGAATAAAGATCCTTTTGTAAAGCTGCAGTCTTCACAGACATTTGAAGAATTAATGGAAGACAGCCATAAGACAGCCAATCAAAACTGGCTAATCAGCTATCTCGATGTATTTGTATTAATTCTGATGTTCATCATTACGCTCATAGCGCTAAGCGACTTTTCTATCGAGACCGAAACCAAAGCATTGATCGCCGCTCCGAAAGCGATAAAAAAACCTAAACCGGCCTTACCCAAAGCCGAACGGATCATCGAAGAACCGCCCCAAGCGATCAAGACAAAGGCCGAGCCAACTGCCGCGCCATTCATAGGCCCCCCCAAACCCTCGATTGAAAAACCGGAGGAATCGGTTGTTATCGACAAAATAACGCCCGATATTGAACCGGAAGAAACTACTCTAAAGACCGAGCTTGAAACCACGTCACAGGAAACACTACAGATAAAATTATCAAAAAAACTCGAACAAATGGGCTTGGATAAATCGGTAGCGATCAAGGTAACCGAGGATTACGCGCAACTGGAAATTCAAGACAACATCTTATTCGAGTCCTCGCAAGCCAACCTGACCAACCCGGGCAAACATTTACTCGACGGTCTAATGCCCCTGTTACAAAAGGCCGTCGGTTTGATTTTCATTGAAGGCCATACTGACAACCGTCCGATCACAACCGTTCAATTTCCGTCAAACTGGGAACTAGGTGCGGCTAGAGCGACAAGCGTATTGCATTACTTGACAACACAAGGGTTGGAAAGCGCCCGAATGCGCGCAGTTACATACGCCGACACCCAACCGATCGCCGACAACGACACACCCGAAGGCCGACAAATGAATCGACGTGTAAATATTTTGATCAAAGTCAAAGAATAAATATCTCATGATGCAGATAAAGAAAATTGAACAAGAATGGGGCGGATTTTACCGATCAATAAAATCGGTTGTATGATCATCGACAGAATCCATCTGCGTCACCAGCGTTATCCTCGCACTATTTAGCTAGATCTTTATCATCATGGCCTTCATCGTGAAATGCTTTTTTGACTAAAAGCTAGAAAATTAGACATGTTATTGAAACTAATAGGATTCATTCTGCTGAGCGCCATGCATCTACAGGCATCGGCGCAAGAGCCTGTGTTTAGCGGCCTTTTCCAAAACCGCTTCTTCACGCTATCTCAAAACTCCGAACTATTATGTACTACCAGCGAATCCGGCTACTTGCCGGTCGCGCGCCTCAAGGAAATCATTCGCTTTTACGAAAACGGTAATCCGAGACTCAGGCGAGCGGCAGTCGCCTTCCTAACCCAACACACTCACCCCGAACATCTCGACGACCTGAAAAAAATCAAAACACAATGCAGAAAACAAAATCAAAACGAATTATGCATACTCGAAGGCTATTGGGATGATAAAGAAAACGCACTTCGAGCTTTAGCACTGTTTTACGACACCAAAACCGCAATCAAACATAGCAATCATTATCACCTGCCTCGTTTTGAAGCCGATCATTTATATGCATTTGAAAAAGGCTTAAGAAAGATTCCCCCGTTCATGCGAGAATTCATCGTCAAAGCCAAGCCGATCAGAGACCTTGATAGCGTTTTCATTAACGTTAAAATTCCGGAAAAAACGCAACAATTAATTCTCAATGCATTCCCGGACGATACCGAAACGCAAGTTTGGGTTGACGATACACTACCGCTTACCCTCATTCCCGGCGTCGGTTTTTTAAACCAGGTTGTCGCTCAAGTATACAGCGGCAGCAATCGCATCGTTTTCACGATCAAAAATTTCGATAAAGCCAAAGAAGGGCATTTTTATAAAGATATCGGGTTGAAATATCTGGTAGATTTCAGAATTCCGTTGATCGTGCATGAACTGGCCCATGTAATCGACAACTTTCATTTTTGGGATGGGCGTGAAACGCTTTATTTTTTCTTTTGGTACCGTAAACTATCGACCGATATCGTCTATCTGCATATGATCAAGGACGCTAATTTGGCATTATGGCCATCCCGCTGGTTCGATGCCTTCGAATTTCTGTGGGAAGTCAATGATGGCCGTTACAACGGCAAAATCAACGAAAAACTGGCCGAACTGCTGAGTCAGTATATTTTGATACCGCAACGATTGAAAAATGAATCGCCGGAAGCCTATGCCTGGTTACGTAAAGAGATATTTAAAGGCATCGAATA
>SLIO01000425.1 GCA_007135635.1 Methylomicrobium sp.
CAAGCGAGTAATCGTACCCTCTTCCACGCTCAGTGTATTGGAAAGCAATCATTGACTCTTTCCTAAAGGGTTTATTTAGTAGGAAAGAGAACCGTTTCAACTGCTAACGCGAACATAGCCTAAGATTAAGTCCCGGCGGACATTTTGCTCTTTCCGGAACTTTCATAGTGCAACTCCGGTTCATTTTGTGTTCAAGCGTCAATGGCTTCGATAAATCGTAACCTAGGCGTTATACTTCACGCGGCCACATTTGCTCGCGCTCTTTTGTCCGAGAGCGGCGTTACCTACATGGATGGAGGTAAGGAGCGTGAGCAGGAGCGGAAGCTCTGCGAAAACAGTTACATAGCTTAACGCCTATTTTCGCGCCTTGCTCTCGACTGCCAGTTCCCGACGCAGTCTACCGCTTACGTCCTTGTAAGCGTCGACTGCCAGTTCCCGACGCAGTCTACCGCTTACATCCCTGTGAGCGTCGAACAAAATAGCATTGCCATAAAAGCCGCAAACATTAACGCGCGAAGTATACTCCAACAACACATTTGTGGAATTAACCCAAGAAACACAGTTTCGGACCCGACGTTTAATTGGCTAAGAACCGTCGGTGTCCAATTTGCTCTTGACCGCTCTCCCCGGTTTATTCGGGCGATCGGTTCGCCAAGGCCTGCCGGCAACGATAAACGCAGCGATCAAAGTCAGAATCAACCAATCTCTTCCGATTAGAATCAAGGCAGTCCAACTGTAACCGCCGTAGGGCCTTTGCAGTTCGTTGTAAATGTCGCCGAAAAAGATGATGCCGAGCATCAATGGAACGAATAGCTTGATCAACAAAATCCAGCCTATTCCTAATTTCAAACTGGATATCCGATTAATGTGCTGACGCAGCTTGAACAAATCGAACGCCCAACCGATCACGATGCATTCCAAAATGCCCACTGTCACCAATCCGTAATGCGTGATAAATCGGTCCACGATATCCAGCCAAAGTAAACCACTTTGCGTCGTAAACACGATGCCGCCGAGACAACCGAATACGCTTACGAAAGTTACCAGCAGTTTACGATCGAAGTTGAATTTATCGATGACCGCCGAAACGAAAGCCTCGACGATCGATACCGCCGACGATAATCCTGCGACCGTCAAACTCAAGAAAAAAATCGCACCGAACAGATTACCTCCCGGCATTAGACCAATGGCTTTCGGATAAGCGACAAAAGCCAAACCAATACTTTGCGTCACCACATCAGCAATTTCTTTACCTTCGCTTTGCGCCATGAAGCCTAACACTGCGAACACGCCAAAACCGGATAGCAACGAAAATCCACTATTTAGTAATGCAATCAACAAGGCATTTCGAGTAATGTCGGTTTTGTCCGGCAAATAGCTGGCGTAAGCGATCATGATGCCGAAACCGAGGCTCAGTGTGAAAAAAATCTGGCTGTAAGCATCGATCCAGACTTGCGGATCGTTTAACTTGGAAAAATCCGGCGTGATATACACTTTGATACCGTGCCACGCCCCTTCTAATTGCAGAGACCAAGCTACCAAAATAACGGTCAATAACAACAACACCGGCATCATAATTTTATTGGCGAGCTCGATGCCTTTTTGGACTCCACGGTAAACCACTAACCAAATGGCGAGCCAAGTGACGATCAGACCGAACAAGATTGGCGTTCGAATTTCACCCAATTTGAATGGGGTATCGCTCACTCTTAAAAAATCTTGGAAAAAATAAGCGTTAGGGTCACTCCCCCAAGCAAGATCGAACGACAGCGCGAAATAGTTCAAACACCACGCGATAATGACCGAATAGTAAAGCTCGATGCCAAACATGACGAAAATTACCGACCACCAACCGAGCCATTCCCATCGTGGGCTTATTTTATGATAGGCCAACGGCGCGGAACCGACGCGTTCATGGCCGATGCCATTTTCCAGTATCAATAGCGGAATACCAGCCGTCAGCAAAGCCGCCAAATAAGGAATCAGAAAAGCGCCGCCGCCATGTTGGTAAGCTAAATAACTAAACCGCCAAATATTCCCCAAGCCGATCGCCGAGCCGACCGCGGCCATTAAAAAACCGAGCTGCGAGTTCCACTTTTCACGAGCCATGACAGCCTCCCCAACTTATCGTTCGAAACGATCGAATCATTTGCTGAGTTTCGAGTTTAGCATCTTTAATCTTTCAACAAGCAACGACCTGAATGATCAAACCCGACAGATCTTAATTGAGTCTTTTTTATCGCTGGCGATTCGCGGGCTTTTATGTCAGGATTTATCTGCGTTCCATTTAAATTTGTGCATTATCGTGATGGCTACACTTTAGCTCACTAGAATGTTTCAAATTAAAATTGCGAATATCTAAAAATCAATCACACAACTGAGGGCATCCTAATGAAAAAAATAATCAGCCTAGCTTCAATCATTGCATTATCTACACTGAACCAAGTCTCCATTGCGGCGGAAGATGCAGCACCGGCACCGAAACATGAAATGAAAATGGATCATGATATGGGCGGAAAAGGAAAAATGGAAGGAATGAGCGGTATGGGCCAAGGAAAGAAGGGCGATATGGGCAAGATGCA
>SLIO01000052.1 GCA_007135635.1 Methylomicrobium sp.
GGCGTGAATGCAGATTTTGCAGGAGCAAAAATCTGCCCTGCCGCCGACGCCTGTCGGTCGAGCAACCGCACCCTCCTCGGAACCGACATTGTTTTGCATATCGAAAAATTAGATAAGGAATTCAAAACTGCGAACTTTCACAGTAATACGTAAAATCTTCAGCCCGGTATCACGATTTTAGATATTTTAATGCCGCCACTGCGGCGCTGGTGCGGTTTTCAACATTCAATTTTTTAAACACTTGCTCAAGGTGTTTGTTGACGGTGCGAGGGCTCATTTCGAGGATTGATCCAATCTCGCGGTTGGTTTTACCTTTGGCTATCCAAAGCAGTACTTCGGATTCGCGCTCTGTTAAAAAAAGGTTGGCTCGTAATATTTCCTCTTCAGTTGCGCGTTCCGAATCAACGATTCGTATCAGATGTTCTTTGTTACCGGTTTGACCGATATATTTCATTTCAAGAGATTTTGTTTCCAGGTTTACCGTTTGCCCTTTTTCTCTGTTGTATTGAGGCGATAGCATGAGTCTGAGCGGTTTTATCAATGATTCGTCGAGTTGTTCGGTATTCAAACCAGAGTCCGAGAATAATTGAACGGCTTGTGGAGTGGCCCAAAGTAAGCGGCCGTTAGAATCAATCGAAAATAAATATTGTCCTGCTGAATCCAATGCGGCGCGGGCGCTTTTTGTTAATCTGGCATTTGCCAAATGAACCCGCATTCTTGCGATGAGCTCCTCTCCTTTTACCGGTTTCGTGACGTAATCGACTCCGCCGGCTTCCAATCCTTTGATGATGCTTTCAGAATCCGACAAACCGGTCATGAAAACAACGGGAATATCGGCCGAATTGCGATGTTGTTTAAGTTTTTTGCAGGTCTCGAAGCCGTCCATGTTGGGCATGAGTGCGTCCAACAAGATAATGTCGGGATTGATATTGTTTAGGATTGTTAGTGCTTGCGAACCTTCCAGTGCAACAAGGACGGCAAATCCCGCTCTATCCAATGTGTCGTTCAGCATGCTCAGCGTGTCAGGCGAATCGTCGACGATCAGTACGACATCTTTTTTCAATTCTAACGGGCGTGTTGGATTCATAGCATTTCTTCAAGCGAGGCAATAAGTTCATCGAATTGGTAGTTTCTGACGAGGTTTGAAAGCCGAGCGGCATCTTGTTTTTCAAGTTTTCGATTTTTTTCCAAGCCCTTCAAGAATCCAATTAATTCGTTCATGTAGCCAATTTTAGCAAGTTGAATCATTGTTTCTCTGTCCGATCGATTGAGCATACTGTATTGTGGCAACGTTAATTCGGACACGTTTGCGATAGCCCGAATATTCCCATTTCCGATTTTTACGGGACAGTCGCTTTCCTCTTCAACGGAAAAAGAGGCGCTATTGCTGTAGACCCAATGAATCGGCAAATACTTTTGGATCAGATCTAACATATCAGTCAATTTTATCGGTTTGACGAGATAGGCTTCGTAGGGCAAATGTTCCGCGAATTTCGAATTCGGTTGATGGGCATTAGCGGAAACCATAATGATGGTTGCCGACGGAATGAGGCTTCGAATGCGGCCGGCCAATTCCCAACCACTCATTCCAGGCATGGCTATATCCAATAAAAAAAGTTGCGGTTTTTTTTTGCAATATTGCAACATATCCAGGCAAGTTAACCCGTCCTGAGCTTGAAACACGTTAAATCCTAGGGGAGATAGCATGTCTATCAACAAGCCGCGATGACTAGGATCGTCGTCAACGATGAAGAGCGTCAGCTCGTTTCCTTCGTAGCCTATGGGTATGGCGGCAGGGAGGTCGTGGGGTGCTCTAATGTCGTCCACACTGGAAAGCATTAAAGAAATTTTGAAAAGACTACCTTGACCGGGATTACTTTGTACGGTGATCTCGCCACCCATGATATCGGTCAAGAAGCGCGTGATCGTCAGGCCCAGACCGGTGCCGGAAATGTAAGGCGCTCCGGCTTTCCGAATTCTTTCGAACGGTTGAAAGATTTTTTCAATATTTTCCGGTTCGATGCCTTCTCCGGTGTCCTTTACCGAAAAGACGGCGACTTGGTTACGATAGGATACCGAAAAATGTACTTTGCCCTGATGCGTATATTTAACGGCGTTCGAAATCAAATTGATCAATATTTGGCGTAACCGTTTTTCATCGGTTCGAATGGTTTTCGGTAAAGGTGTCAACTGTTCGTGCACGAATTGAATACCTTTGGCTGTAGACTGAACCTTAAACATATTCACGATTTGATCGAGCATCGCGATAAAGTCGACATCGTTCTTAGAAAGTTGCAGCCGGCCGGCTTCTATTCTGGAAATATCCAATAGGCCTTCGATAATGTCCGCCAGATGTTCGCTGCTGCGTCGAATGACCGACAATGCGTCTCTCCGGTTATCGGGGATGGCTTGATCTTTCTCCAGTAGTTGAGCATAGCCGAGTATCGCATTGAGCGGAGACCTCAATTCGTGGCTAATACCGGTCAGATAACGGCTCTTTGCTTGATTCGCGGCTTCCGCTACTTCTTTCGCTTGCTGCAGCTTAAGATCTGTCATTTGATGGGCCTCGATTTCAGCAATCAACAGATCGGTTTGATTGCGGGATTCTTCCAGCGCCAGTTTTCTGCTTTCATGAAGTAGAGAGAACATCCACGATACGACGCCTGAAATAATCAGCAAGATGAAGAAAATATTGATTAGGGCATCGGTAATGACGGCTTTATCGATAGTTTCGTCCGACGTGATCTGGAAATAAATCAGCGCAAGCAAGGAGGACATCAAAATTCCGGTAAGTACAAACAAGCCGAAAAAGTTTCCTAGCCTTGCTGTGACGATTCCGCTCCAAGCGTCCGGCATGATTTTGTTCAATGCCGAGGAAATTTGATCCGCCATGCCGGCATTGGTTTTACACATATCGTGACACCGGCTGTCGAGCGAGCAGCATAGCGAGCAGATCGCTCCGGCATAGGCCGGACAGAGCGACATGTCTTCGGGCTCGAAGTGATGTTCGCAAATACAACAAACCTGGTCAGGATTTTTGTCGGCATTCTCCGGATCCCTAGCGATGTAATAACGTCCATTCGTCAGCCAAGCAATCAAGGGCGTACAAACAAAAGTAACGGCTAATGTGAGATAAGGCGACAGGGCTTGAAAGTTGATACCGAGCAAGCCGCTATAAGCGATCAATCCAATCAATGAGGCGGTCAGCATAGAACCGATACCGACCGGGTTGATCGTATAAATGAGCCCTTTTGAATTCCATCTTTCGGGGTCTTAGGCCAAGAGGTAGATTGATAGTTAAATCGGCTGCCAATGAACCGACCCAAGCAATAGCGATGATTGCAAACAAGCCAAGGATTTCTTTAAGTGCATGATAAATGCCTAGTTCCATCAACATCAGCGCGATGACGACGTTGAATACCAACCAAACCACTCGTCCAGGATGATTTTGAGTCGTTCTGGAAAAAAAATTGGACCATGCGATGGAGCCTGCATAGGCATTCGTCACATTGATTTTGAGTTGCGAGAATATGACAAAAATGCCGGTCAATAACAGCGGCAGTTCCGGGGATGAGCTCAAATAGCCGAATGCGGTCAGATACATGTGAGTCGGGTCCGAAGCTTGTTCGAAACCGATGCCGTGCTCGATAGCCAAAACGGCAAGAAATGAGCCGATGAGGATCTTAGCGATTCCGGGGAAAATCCAGCCGGGGCCGGCGGAAATTAAAGCGGCCCACCAAGTAAACTTGTTTCGCTTGCTCTTTTCGGGCAGAAATCTGAGAAAGTCGACTTGTTCGCCGACTTGAGCAATTAAAGAAAACGCAACGACGGATGCCGAGCCGAAAGCCACAAGATTAAAGCCTTCAGCTGCCGTTTTTGGCGTATAACCCGTCCAGAGGTCCATCGCATCGTTCGATTTGATGGCGATACAGACCAGGGGAATAATTTGAAGCGTGATCCAAAGCGGGTGAGTCCATACTTGGAATCGGCTGATTAGCGTAATGCCATGTGTGACCAGAGGGATGACGGCTAGAGAGCTAATGAGGTAGCCGACGGTTAATGGGATGTTCAGCGTGAGCTCCAACGCCATTGAGAGAATGGTGGCTTCCAGTGCAAAAAAAATGAAAGTAAATGACGCATAAATCAATGAAGTGACCGTGGATCCCATATAACCGAACCCCGCTCCTCGAGTGAGAAGATCGATGTCTGTGCCCAGTTTGGCGGCGTGATAGCTGATCGGTAAACCGGTTAAAAAAATGATCGCACCGACGGTTAAAACGGCCGACACCGCATTGACGAATCCGTAGGTCAAGGTCAAGATGCCTCCGATCGCTTCGAGTGCAAGAAATGAGATCCCTCCCAGCGCAGTCAATGAAACTTGCCGTTCGGACCATTTCCTGGATTTTTTAGCGGTAAATCGGAGCGCATAATCTTCGAGTGTTTGGTTGGCGACCCATCGATTGTAATTGCGTCGTACTCGAAAGATTTTTTGTTGGCCGTTCATGCAACAAAGCTCCAGCAATTCCCAGTTTGAGCATTTTCGCCGACCTTAGGGTGTGGGGTATGCTTGTCGAGGAACGCCGTAAACCCATCCATGGGGGCTTGGCGGCAGCTCCCCGCTGCCGACATCCTCGCCAAGCACACCCCACACCCTTTTTGATTCCCAAATTGGGAATTGCTGACAAAGCTCATGGCTTGAATCGATCGATGCCGATGGATAATGAGTTGCTGAAAAGTACTCTTGTCGACTTTATGTCTATTGAATTCATAACGAAATACACGAGTTGGAGTGGCTTGCTATCTGTTAAAAAAAATAATAATAAATCAGCATCTTATGAATTTTATGATGAGAGGTTAGCATCTAGCCATAGAGAAGGGCATACGTCAAATGACGTAACGCAGGTGAGCATCCGCCGAATGGTTAAACGAAGCGCTTTGCCGGACACTGTCAGCGAACCAAACAAAATTTAATTTGGAGAGCTTAAACATGTGTATCTTTAATTATCAAAGTGGGAGCCGGGACAATTCTCCGGTATTCAAGCGCCGGAGTTTTATTAAAACATTGATCGCTTTTCCGCTGGGTCTGATCTTGGCATCTTCCACCCTTAGTTGGGCCAACCCCCCGACAAGTGAGGTCAATACGACAGGATTGGCAGTGACCGACGATACGGTTACGGTCGGAATTTTGCACTCTGTTACCGGTACGATGGCTATTAGCGAAACCGGATCGGTGCAAGCGGAAAAGCTTGCGATCGATCAGATAAACGCCATGGGTGGCGTGCTCGGCCGTAAGATCGAATACATTCAAGAGGACGGTGCCAGCGATTGGCCGACCTTCGCCGAAAAATCGAAAAAATTATTGGTCAACGATAAGGTCGCCGCCGTGTTCGGGTGTTGGACTTCGGCCTCGCGCAAGGCCGTTCTGCCTGTTTTCGAGCAATATAACGGCATGTTGTACTATCCGACTTTCTATGAAGGGCTCGAACAATCTCCCAACGTAATCTATACCGGCCAGGAAGCGACGCAACAAATCATCGCCGGTATCGATTGGGTGGTCAAGGAAAAAGGCGCAAAAACTTTTTACTTGCTGGGTTCGGATTATATCTGGCCCCGTACCTCCAATAAAATTGCTAGAAAACATATCGAAAAACTGGGATTAAAAGTTGTAGGCGAAGAATATTATCCGTTAGGGCACACGCAGTTCAATTCAGTCATCAATAAAATCAAGTTGAAAAAGCCGGATGTGATCTATGCCATCGTGGTCGGCGGTTCCAATGTTGCCTTTTATAAGCAGCTCAAAGCGGCCGGTATCGACTTGACTAAAGAAAAACCGCTTTTGTTGACGATTTCGGTGACCGAAGACGAAATCTTGGGTATCGGCGGTGAAAATATTGAAGGGGCTTATGCCGCGATGAAATATTTTCAAAGCCTCGACAATCCGAACAATCAAGCGTTCGTGCAAGCATTCAAAGATAAATGGGGTAAAGATATCGTGATAGGCGACGTTACCCAAGCAGCCTACTTGGGCCCCTGGTTATGGAAAGCTGCCGTCGAAAAAGCCGGTTCGTTCGATATCGATAAAATCCGTGCCGCATCGCCGGGTATCGAATTGACGACTGCACCGGAAGGTTACGTTCGCATTCATGAAAATCATCACTTGTGGTCCAAGACCAGAGTCGGTTTAGCGCAAAGAGACGGTCAATATAAAGTCGTCTATGAAAGCGAGGAATTGATCGAACCGAACCCTTTCCCGGTAGGTTATCAATAAAACCTTTGAATCCGGCACGAGCCGTCAATGTTTGAAACCTCTCTCCCTGAATATGAGGGAGAGAAGGAATTTAAAAAGTCCGACCGTTAGCAAAGAGGATCGAGTGATGTTTGAAGAATATTCAATGGCGGAACTGACAGATATTTTATTCATGCAGGGTTTTGCCGGTTTGATTTTATTTTCGGTTTTGGTGCTCATGGCATTGGGATTGGCGATCATTTTCGGTCAGATGGGCGTCATTAATATGGCCCATGGCGAATTCATGATTTTGGGCGCCTATACAACCTATTTAACATCCCACATTTTTGAAACCTATCTGCCGGCTTTATTCGACGGCTACTTTTTTGTGGCGATGGCTCTGGCTTTCTTAGTGTGTTTCGCGCTGGGCGTGTTGGTTGAGTGGGGTATGATCCGGTTTCTATTCAAGCGGCCTCTCGATACCTTGCTGGCGACTTGGGGGCTCAGTTTAATTCTTCAGCAATCATACCGTACCGTTTTCGGTGCCCGAGAAGTCGGCGTGACTCTTCCGGAATGGATGATGGGATCGTATGCCATGACCGAAACGATAGAGGTACCGATCAATGGCATCTTCGTAATGGTTTTGACCTTGTTTATAGCGTCGGGCGTCTATTTCTTGATGTTTCGCTCACTCTGGGGCAAGCAAGTGCGTGCCGTCGTTCAGAATAGGCCCATGGCAGGAGCGGTTGGCATCGATACGGGGAAGGTTGACCGTTACACATTCGGCATCGGTTGCGGTATCGCCGGTATTGCAGGCAGTGCATTCACGATGATCGGTTCGACAGGACCGACTTCGGGTCAACTCTATATTGTCGATACCTTTCTAGTCGTCGTATTCGGCGGTGCGCAGAGCCTTATCGGTACCATCGCCTCCGCGTTTACGATTTCACAATCGCAATCGACGTTGGAATTTTTCTTGAGCGGATCTATGGCCAAGGTCATCACGCTTTTGATTGTGGTCGGCATACTGATGCTGCGTCCTCAAGGGCTTTTTGCTCTCAAAATTCGTCAATAAGGGGGAGTTTCCTATGCAGCAACGGAGCAATATTCGATTTATGTCAAGGCAGGAAGTGCTTGGCTATATCATGTTGGCGGTCATCCTGTTAGCGATTATCCCGCTCTCTTTGGATGTATTTCGATTGAATTTGATCGGTAAATATCTGACCTATGCCTTTGTTGCACTCGGCTTGGTTTTGTGTTGGGGATACGGCGGCATTTTGAGCTTGGGGCAGGGAGTATTTTTTGGCTTGGGCGGATATTGTATGGCTATGTTTCTTAAATTGGAAGCCAGCGATCCCGAGTCGACCAAAATTCAATCCACTCCCGGCATACCCGATTTCATGGACTGGAATCAAATCACCGAATTGCCTTGGTGGTGGGAGCCCTTTCGGGAACTTCCTTTTGCGTTGTCGGCGATTGTTTTATTGCCGACACTGTTTGCATTCATCATAGGCGTGGCGATGTTTAAGCGCCGGGTCGGCGGGGTTTATTTCGCTATTATCACGCAAGCCATCGCGGCGATCATGACCATTTTAATTATCGGCCAACAAGGCTATACGGGCGGAGTCAACGGAATTACGGATTTACGCACGTTGTTAGGCTGGGACATTCGATCCGATTCTGCCAAAGTGATTTTGTATTATGTCTGTTCGGCCGCTCTTTTTATATGTTTATTACTTTCACAATTTATCCGTTATAAAAAACTTGGACGTATTCTGGTCGCGATGCGTGATCGAGAGGACAGAGTTCGGTTTTCCGGTTACGACGTAGCTAACTTCAAAATATTCGTCTTTTGTTTAAGCGCGATGTTTTCTGCGATCGGCGGCGCGATGTTCACGCTTCAAGTCGGTTTTATGTCGCCTTCTTTCGTCGGTATCGTTCCTTCGATAGAAATGGTGATTTATTGCGCGGTTGGCGGTCGCCTTTCCTTATTGGGCGCAGTTTACGGGACATTGTTGGTGAATTGGGCCAAAACGATATTTTCCGAGACATTTCCCGAGCTTTGGCTGTTTGCGATGGGGGGATTGTTCATAGCGGTCGTGATGGCATTTCCGAATGGTTTGGCCAGTCTATTCAAGCGCTACATCGAGCCGAAATTGCCTGCTTGGTATAGCGGTAGAGCGATAGATTCGAAAGCGCCGATTTTAGAGACGGACTCGTCAATAGAGACTGGGCAGGCTAATGCCTTGGGCTCCGAGGAAAATATAGGTCTCTCCAAATCTTTAACGAAGCCCGAAGCAGGCATAACGGTGGTGCCACGTACCGATGAAAAGCTCGAAGGAGGCGTATATGTCGACTAACCGTGAAGATTTCGTTTTAGCTGTCGAGGGGCTTACGGTTTCTTTCGACGGTTTCAAGGCGGTCAATGACTTGTCATTCTACGTTGACGAGGGGGAGATACGCGTCATTATCGGACCCAACGGCGCAGGAAAAACGACGGTACTCGACTTGATATGCGGACGAACTCAAGCCACCTCCGGGTCGATCAAGTTTCGCGGAGAAGAGTTGACGCGAATGAAAGAACACCAAATCGTCCATCACGGTGTTGGACGAAAGTTTCAAAACCCTTCGATATACGATGATTTGAGTGTGTTTGAAAATCTTGAAATTTCATACCCGCGAGGACGGTCCGTTTTCGGCTCGTTAATGTTCAAGCGCGACCGTGAAGTGATCGAAGAAGTCGAAAACATAGCTGAAATCATTTTTTTGCAGAACGATCTCGATAAACCGGCCGGCTTATTGAGCCACGGACAAAAGCAATGGCTTGAGATCGGCATGTTGCTTATTCAAAAACCAGATTTATTAATGCTGGACGAACCGGTTGCCGGCATGTCGGTTGCGGAACGCAGAAAGACCGCCGAGCTGTTGAACCGGATTACGCAAGGCCGCTCGGTAATCGTCATCGAGCACGATATGCAGTTTGTCGAAGACATCGCTCATCGGGTTACCGTTATGCATCAAGGCAAGGTGCTGTCCGAAGGTTCGATGGAGCGAGTCAAAAACGATCCCAAAGTCATCGAAGTCTATCTCGGCCATTAATCGGTCGAATCAGGAGAAAACAAAATGCTGAGCGTTAAAGATTACCACGTGGCCTATGGGCAAAGCGAAGTGCTGCACGGATTGAATTTCGATGTAAAGCCGAAAGAAATCGTAGCCGTGATGGGGCGCAACGGCATGGGTAAGTCGACGTTGATGAAATCGTTAATCGGAATGATCCCTGCCGCAAAGGGCGAGGTTCAACTTGACGACGTCGACTTGACGTTACTCAAAAGCCATCAGCGGGTGTCCAAAGGCCTGGGTTTCGTTCCGCAAGGGCGAATGATTTTTTCGACGATGACGGTCAAAGAAAATATTGAAACCGGTTTGACCAGTACCGGGGAAAAGATCGTTCCTAACGATCTATACGAGTTATTTCCGGTTCTCGAAGAGATGCGAAATCGCCGAGGCGGAAATTTATCCGGAGGACAGCAGCAGCAATTGGCAATCGCCAGGGCATTGGCCAGCAAGCCGAAGTTATTGCTGTTAGATGAACCGACCGAGGGCATTCAACCTTCGATCATTCGCGAGATGGCTCGGACGTTAAAAAAAATACGCGATACGCGTGGCTTATCGATTGTCGTGTCGGAGCAAGTCTTGAGTTTTGCGCTTGAAATCGCGGACCGAATCATCGTTCTCGAAAAGGGGGAAATCGTTCATCAGGAAGAGCGGGCAACGCTCAATGAAGCCAAGGTAGCGGCTTATTTATCGGTATGAGTATTAATCATTAAAACTTTGTCAGGAGAAAGGCTATGGCTGAAACAATTATCAAAATCGATTTAAGTAAATCACCTTATGAAAACGACATGATTCATAACCGATGGCACCCGGACATACCGATGGTGGCGATGGTTAAACCGGGTGACGATTTCATCATCGAATCCTACGATTGGACCGGCGGACAAATTCACAACAACGACAGTGCAGATGATGTGCGCGACGTCGATTTGTCGAAAGTGCATTTTTTGTCCGGGCCGGTCGGTGTGGAA
>SLIO01000151.1 GCA_007135635.1 Methylomicrobium sp.
GAATCGGTTTTAAACAAAAATTATCGAGGATTTGGCATCGGCGTTAAATTTTTTGAACAACGTGAAGCCCATGCCAATGACATTGGCGGTTTCAAACATATTTGCTTTTGTTGCGTTGAGCGACCTGTCGACCACCCTCGCCGCCCGGCCGATTACGTACCGCTCGACAAATTCTGGAACAAACGTGGCTATTTCAAACACCCGGAACTGCAAACTACCTACACCTGGAAAGACTTGGACGATGAAACCGAAACCCCTAAATTAATGACCTTTTGGTTGAAACATGACAATTAAAATAGCAGCCGCACAATACGATATCGGTTTTCTCGAAACTTGGGCGAATTATCAAACCAAAATCGATCGCTGGGTTCAGGATGCTGCCGGCGAAGGCGCAAAAATCCTGCTGTTTCCTGAATACGGCAGCATGGAGTTAGCTTCGCTTTTTTCGGAAGAAATATACCAGTCTCTGGAAAAACAACTGGATGCCATGCAAAGCCTACATGATGACTATGTCGGCTTATATCGCTCGCTGGCGCAGCAATATTCTTGCTATATTCAGGCGGGTACGTTTCCGGTCAAAATCGAAACCGGCGATTACCGAAATCGGGCTTATTTATTTTGGCCTAATGGGCATTATGACTATCAAGACAAACTGCAAATGACGCGCTTCGAAAACGAGCAATGGCTGATCAAAAGTGGTGAGGCATTAAAATGCTTCGACACCGACTACGGCAAAATTGCGATCAATGTTTGCTACGATAGCGAATTTCCGTTGTTGGCAAGAAAACAAGTCGAAGCCGGCGCGAATCTGATTTTAGTACCGAGTTGCACCGATACCGTCGCCGGCTATCATCGAGTTAGAATCGGCTGCCAGGCAAGAGCATTGGAAAATCAATGCTTTGTCGTACAATCACCGACAGTTGGAAACGCGCCATGGTCCGAAGCCGTTGATGTCAATGTCGGTGCCGCAGCGATTTATACGCCGGTCGACCGAGGATTTCCGAACGACGGTATTGCTGCGATCGGTGAATTGAATGCCATTCAATGGGTTTATGCCGATATTTCATTAAGCGGGATTGCAACAGTCCGCGCAGAAGGCCAAGTCTTTAATTACAGAGATTGGCCTTTGCAAGAAAGATTCATTTAAATCAATTCTATTAGTGAAAAATAGACTCAAAGGAATAACCGCCGAACTCCAATATTTCTTTGAGTCTTTTTAAACCGTCCATCTGAATCTGTCTGACTCTTTCCCTAGTCACGCCTAATTCTTGAGCCACTTGCTCCAATGTCGCGGACTCATGACCGCACAACCCATAACGCCGGCAAATGACCTCGCGTTGTTTTTCCGAAAGCTGATAGATCCAGTTCGTTACATTATCCTTGATACCTTCTTCTTGTAGGGTTTCGGTCGGAGACATACTCCATTCATCCGAAATCGAATCCACCAACGGTTTATCGAAATCCTTCCCAGCCGGGACATCCACGGAGCTGACACGCTCGTTCAGTTTGAGCATTTTTTCGACGGTTTTGACTGGTTTGTCAAGGTGACGGGCAATATCTTCGGCATTCGGCTCATGATCTAGAATCTGTGCCAATTGTCTTTGCGCTTTGAGATAAACGTTCATCTCTTTAACGATATGAATCGGAAGCCTAATCGTGCGGGTCTGATTCATGATTGCTCTTTCGATAGTTTGTCTAATCCACCAAGTGGCGTAAGTCGAAAACCTGAATCCTCGCTCAGGATCGAATTTTTCAACCGCCCTGATCAAACCGAGGTTTCCTTCTTCGATCAGATCAAGCAACGGCAAGCCTCGATTTAAATAGCGACGAGATATTTTAACAACCAGCCTGAGATTACTTTCGATCATGATTTTACGTGCCTCTTCATCGCCTCGTAAAACCCTTTTGCCATACATTTTTTCTTGATCGGCAGTCAGTAATTTTGATCGCCCCAGCTCATTCAAATAAAAGCGTGTAGCATCGAATGTGTAATCATTTTGAGAATCGTCAATCATTACATCTTCAATAACAGGTACTTCATCGAGACACAAACTTTGATCATCATCGTCGTCGAAAACGAGATCATCCGAGAGCGCGCCGTGCGGTTTAATGGAAGTAACCTCAACGAATTCTTCTTTCATTATTAACCCCCAGGTTAATCGGCTTTTGCCGACATAGTTTTATCGTCAGTTTTTCGGTAAATACTCAAGCGGGTTTACCGGATTTCCGTTTTTTCTTATTTCGAAATGCAGCGCGGCTTGCCCCGACGCCGATTTCCCTAATTCAGCTATTATTTGGCCTTTTTCCACGAACTGTCCCTCTTCGACCACCAATAGACTGTTGTTAGCATAAGCACTCATAAAAACTTCGTTATGTTTCACGATAAGTACATTTCCATAGCCGATCAAACCTGTCCCGCTATAAACGACTTTTCCTGCTTCCGTCGCCTTAACCGACTGACCTAAACGACCTGAAATATCTATTCCTTTTTTACCGGATTGAGAAAAGTTTTTTAGTACTATTCCGGTAATCGGCCACTGCCAGTGCAACTTTAACAGTTTTTTCTTATCATCTGA
>SLIO01000257.1 GCA_007135635.1 Methylomicrobium sp.
CGCTAACCGCTAACCGCTAACCGCTAACCGCTAACCGCTAACCGCTAACCGCTAACCGCTAACCGCTAACCGCTCACCCTAAACCGGCAACCCCAGTATCGCCGTTGCAATCGAGAAATAAATCAATACCCCTGCCGAATCAGCTATCGTCGTGACGAGAGGTGCGCTGGCCGTGGCTGGATCCCAGCCTAAACGATTCAATATGAAGGGTAGGCACATGCCGACCAGGCTGCCTACGATCACGACTGACACCATGCTTAACCCAACGACCAGTGCTATCTCATCGCCTCCCCGAAAATGGCCGACCATCGAGATCGCTGTTGCCATTGTCAAGCCCAGTCCGGAAGCAATGACCAATTCCCTTCCCAATAAGCGACTCCAATCTTTAAGATCGATGTCACCGGTTGCCAAGCCGCGAATAACCAAGGTTGCCGCTTGAGATCCTGCATTACCGCCGCTGCCGACCAGTACCGGCAAGAAAAATACCAGTACGACGTACGCAGCAATCGTGTCTTCGAAAAAAGCGATGCCCGCCCCAGAAAACAAATTGCCGAATACCAGCAAAATGAGCCAAACGATGCGTTTGCGATATAAGGTTAGTAGCCGAGCGTCGCGGAAGCTCCCTTCCAAATTGCCGATTGTCGCGCTTTTATGCATGTCTTCGGTGGCTTCGGCTTCGGCGACATCCATCGCATCGTCATAAGTAATGATGCCGACCAAACGGCTTTCGCTATCGATAACCGGCAAGGCCAGTAAATCGTAGCGGCTGATGGTTTTTGCCGCGTCTTCTTGCGCGGAATCGGCTGAAACCGTGACAATATCGGTCGTCATGATGTCTTGAATCTTGACCGTTTGGGGCGCCAGAATCAATTCGCGTAGCGATACCGTACCTAAAAGCTGGTGTTGGCCGTCGGTAACGAACACTTGATATATCGTTTCGGCGCCTGGAGCGGTCGTACGGACGATATTTAATGCTTCGTTGACTTTGACATGAGGAGGAATCGCCGCATAGTCGCTGGTCATGATTGCCCCGGCGGTACCTTCCGAATGACTGGCGAGGCGGCGTAAGTCTTCTCGTTCTTTTTTGGCTATCGAACGTAACACGCCGTCATGGCGTTCTTCAGGCAACAGATTCAATAAATCCGCACCTTCGTCGGCGTCCATGTATTTTAACAACAACGATACGTCGTCGTCGCTCATTTCTGCAGCCAGTTGTTCTTGCAACGTATTGGGTAAATAGCCGAACACGCTGGCGCGTCGTTCGTAAGACAAGAAATTCAGAATATCGAGTGCGGTCGGCAAGGGTTCTTGTTGGATCAGATCGCACAGATCGGCCGGTTGAAATTCCTCCAAAAACTGCCGAACAACTTGGTAATCCTTACGTTCGATCGAGTGACGCAGAAATGATTCGATGATCGGATGAGTCATGATCGACAATTCCTTATGGGCTGTTTTTCAATAATACGATAACTCGCGAGGCCGGAAGAGTTTGCTGCCGGGTATGAGGTTTGAGAAGCATATTGGGTTGGTGGTTCGCTAAGAGACACGTCAGGCGATTAAGACGCTATTGCGAGCGCAAGCAGTTTACTGAATGCCTGGAACGCTTGTCAATCGAACGATGACTTAGCAGTAATGCCCAGATGCCTTCATGCGACCATTAACGAGTGACGATATATGAAAGGGGTTACGCAGAAGCACCTGGATTAGGAATACTCATAGGCTTGTTCTTTGTCATTAAACTGTAACATTTCAGTCATATTATGGCGACCGGTTAAACAACATCACCGGATGAAATCTCCATTTATATGAAATTTAAAAAACTTTCCATTGCGATCATGTCGGTACTGGGGGCGGCTATTTCGCCGGATGCTGCGTCGCTCGAGCTCTATGTCGATAACGAAACGAAACAATTGTATGCAGAGCCGGGGCCTAATCGAACGAAATTAGGCGATTTTGAAAGAGTCGATGATAAGGACTCGATAAAAGCATCTAAATCTTCTGATTCGCAGATGGCAGCCGGAAAGTCCTCCGAGCAAAACAGGCAAGAGCTCAAGGATGACATGAGATCGACGAAAGTTGCTGCGATTGATAATGACCGGCAAGTGGATACACGGGCAGGAATTCACACACCGCGTGCCGCGCACAAGCCGGAAAGCCATTGGTACGATCGCATAAACCTGCGAGGCTATACGCAAATGCGCTATAACGATGTGTTTTCAGGTGATCGCGTCGGCAGTAGAGACAACCCGGAATTGCGTTCGGTGATGGACGGGGGAATCAAGGATAATCAAAACTTTACGTTCCGCAGGGTGCGTTTGGTGATTTACGGAGACATCAGCAACTTTTTGTATCTCTACATACAGCCCGATTTCGCGACGACCGTACGAAATCAGAGCGGTGGAGAAAGCAGTTTGCATTTCGCGCAATTACGTGATGCCTATGCCGATATTTATTTGACGAAAGATCATGAATACCGTATTCGCGCCGGTCAATCGAAAGTGCCGTTCGGCTGGGAAAATCTGCAATCATCGCAAAACCGATTGGCTCTCGATCGCGCGGATGC
>SLIO01000129.1 GCA_007135635.1 Methylomicrobium sp.
AAGACACCCCGGAAGCTCCAGCTTCCTGAGACCGACACAACCTCCGCTTACTCTCAATCAACCCCGACTCGCTCGTTCAATTTTTCTTGATTGTCAGGAAGCTAGAGCTTCCTGAACAGGTTACCCAAGCTGGAAGCTTGGGTAACCGCATATTGTAGTTTTTGCCACTACGACTGGCTCCTGCTCGGACACTTGGCTTCGGTAAGCTGAAGTATCTTGCTAATCAGGAAAATCTATGCCAATCCATTTGGATTATCTTCGATATCTTGGTAAATGGCATCCGAAAAACGAGGGGTGCAGATCGCCAGAAAAATCAAATCTTCCGATCCGATATTGGCGATTCGTTGACGGCACATCGGCGGAATCGTCACGATGTCGCCGGTAGTAACTTCTTGGGGAGAAAGATTTTCGATTTCGACCCACCCTTTGCCCTGCAAGATAAGATAACGTTCCGTAGTACCGACAAGGCGATGCCAGCGTGTCGTGACGCCTGGTTCGACGCGGGCTCTTGCAATGGAAACGCCGGGGTCTTCGTCGGTATTAGACTGCTCGATAATGAAACACTGTTCCGCAGTATAAAATTCATCATCGAGATTCAGTTTTTTGATCGATGCTTGCATTGATTTTCCAAGGTTTACTAGAGGATTTAACCCGACTGCACGAGGCTTGGAACTTATAAACGATCAATCGTATTAAAGCGGCTGGCAATTAGTCTTTTTGTATAGCACTCGTTCGGGATAATGTGAAGTGTATCGTTCGAGGTAACGCGGATAACGAAATTTCTGGTATCTTACATGATCGCTCTTGAGTAATCACATAACTTCACAATGCGTCGCGCCAATTTAGTCAAAGCCTTCCGAAAACTCCTGCCTTCCGAATCGGTGCTGTTTGAACCCGAAGACCTCAGGCCCTACGAATGCGACGGGCTGTCGGCGTATCGGCAACTGCCGATGATCGCGGTTTTACCGAGCAACGAAGCCGAAATTATCCAAATTCTAAAAACCTGCCGTGCGGAAAAAATCCCGGTCGTCGCGCGCGGGGCCGGCACCGGACTTTCCGGCGGCGCGTTGCCCCATCCCGACGGCGTGCTGCTGTCGCTCGCCAAACTGAACGAGATTCTTGAAATCGACCCCGAGGCTTGCACCGCCAAGGTGCAACCTGGCGTGCGGAATCTTGTAATCAGCGAAGCGGCCGAATCTTTCGGGCTTTATTACGCGCCCGACCCGTCATCGCAAATTGCCTGCACGATCGGCGGCAACGTCGCCGAAAACTCCGGCGGCGTGCACTGCCTAAAATACGGACTGACCGTGCACAATATCTTGAAACTGCGAGTGTTGACGATTGAGGGCGATGTGCTCGAAATTGGCTCGGAAGCGCTCGATAGCTCCGGCTTCGATTTGCTCGCGCTGATGACCGGCAGCGAAGGCATGCTCGGCATCATCAGCGAAATCACCGTGAAACTGTTGCCGAAACCGGAAGCGGCCCAATTAGTAATGGCCGCATTCGACGACATCGAAAGGGCCGGTGCGGCGGTCGCCAATATCATCCGGGCAGGCATCGTGCCGGCCGGTCTGGAAATGATGGACAAAATGACGATAGCGGCCGTCGAAGACTTCATTCACGCCGGCTACGATCCCGACGCCGAAGCGATATTGTTGTGCGAATCCGACGGCTCGAATGAAGCGGTCACCGACGAAATCGAGAAGATACGAGACATCATGCAAATGAGCGGCGCGGTCCGTATCGACACCGCGCGCGACGAGGCCGAACGCCGGCGCTTTTGGGCAGGGCGCAAGGCCGCCTTTCCGGCGGCCGGCCGGGTCTCTCCCGATTATTACTGCATGGACGGCACGATTCCTCGCAAACATCTCGCACAGGTCTTGCGAAAAATAGCGGAGTTGTCGTCGCACTTCGACCTACGCTGCATGAACGTGTTTCACGCCGGCGACGGCAATTTGCATCCATTGATACTTTACGATGCGAATCAAGATGGCGAACTCGAAAAAGCCGAAGCCTTCGGCGCGCGCATCCTCGAAATCTGCATCGAAGCCGGCGGCTCTTTGACCGGCGAACACGGCGTCGGTATTGAGAAATTGAATCAAATGTGCCTGCAATTCAACGATGCCGAGCGCGACCTGTTCCATGCCGTCAAGGCCGCATTCGATCCGGACTCGCTGCTGAATCCCGGCAAAGCGATTCCTTCCCTTCACCGCTGCGCCGAATTCGGCGCGATGCATGTCCACCGCGGCGGCGAAAAATTTCCGGATTTACCGAGATTCTGAACATGGAAGCGATACTGAAACAGATCACCGAAAGCGTCGCCGAAGCGAACGAAAACAAACAGGCGCTTTGCATTCGCGGCGGCGGCAGCAAGGATTTTTACGGTAATTCTCAAGCGCTGCACTATTCGAAACTGGAAACCGCAACGTATCGCGGCATCGTCGATTACGATCCGACGGAACTGGTCGTCAGCGCCCGTGCCGGAACGCCGTTGATCGAACTGGAAAACCTATTGAGCGAACACGGACAGATGCTGGCCTTCGAACCGCCCGGTTTCAA
>SLIO01000327.1 GCA_007135635.1 Methylomicrobium sp.
CATCTCAATTTGATTTTTTCACCCTTTATTCAATTAAGCGGAAAGGGCCTTTACAAGGAAGGTATTGGTATAGGATTGGCTATTTGCAAGGAGTTGATTAAGCTCATGCACGGCAGCATTTTGGTGCAAAGCGAGCAGGGAAGCGGCAGTGTTTTTACTGTGAATCTACCGCTGAAAACCGATTCTGCTAAAGTGTCTAAAACTTCCGGTTTAGCCGTTCCGTACAATAAGCATTTCGGTAAATTACAGGTTTTAATCGCGGATGATAATGAAATTAATTTAATGCTGTTGAAACAACTGCTGTTGAAGCAAGACTGTGCAATCGATTGCGTTGACAACGGAATCGATGCCTTGAATATGATTCATAAATATCATTACAAAGTCGCTTTTATTGATCTGAATATGCCTGTTATGAACGGAATCGAGCTGGTAAGAATACTCAGACAAGAAAATAATGATATTCAATTGATCGCAATTAGTGCTTATGCCGATCGACAAACTATGAGGGAAGCGCTTGATGCCGGTTTCGATCATTATCTAACAAAGCCTATCGATACCAATCAATTAAACCAACTAATCCACTGTTTCGATTATGACTAGCTTAAAGTTTTTTTTATTTTTACTGATCGCAATTTTTATATCGTATTCGGTATCTGCGGATGAGTGGCCGACAATCGAGCTTGCCGGCATCGACCTGAGTCCGGCAAAGCGCATTCAAATCGAGGAAGATCCGGTTTATAAAACCGCTAAAGAATACGAAGCGATTCCGTTAGCGCAAGTTTTGAGTCGGTTTTCTGAAACCGATCGAGCAGCTAAGGATAGGGTGGTCGTGTTTACTGCCAAAGATGGTTACAGCGTATCTATGGCGTTGGCGGACGCAATGTCGGAGCATGGCTATATTGCGTTTCGAGATATCGAAGTGCCTTCGGGAAAAAAATGGATGACATTCAAATTCGGCAAAGAAACCACAACGCCGGCGCCGTTTTATTTGGTTTGGCCTAAACAAGGGCTAGACAAATGGCGCTATCCATGGCCGTTCCAATTGGCATCGATTTCGCTGCAACCGGCATCGACTTATTTCGGCGCAACGGCGCCGACCAAAATAACAGATGATGTTCGTATCGGTTTTAATTTGTTTTCGACTTATTGCATTCGTTGCCATTCGGTTAATTTGTCCGGCGGTCAAGTCGGGCCGGAACTCAATATTCCGAGAAACATTACCGAATATTTTATCGAAGCGGAGTTAGCCGGTTTTATTCTTAATGCGCCTGCTTACCGGTCGGGTACTAAAATGCCGTCTTTTGAAAAGATTCTTGATCGGCAACAAGCGGAGGCGATCGTTACTTATCTAAAACAAATGAAAAATGAAAAATCTGATACAAAATGAGTGATAGCCAAATCTATACACCATAAGCTTCATGGAAAAAAATCATAGTTTATGGTTTCCCCTATTTATCTAAGCGTTGAATATAAAAAGAATATTTGTTTCAGAGTACTTGCGGAGATTGTTGCGACAAGAGTGCAGCAAATTGGTCTGCCGTTACCGGATGACGGAAGTAGTAGCCTTGGAACCCGGTGCAACCTTTACTTTTCAGAAAGGCCAATTGCTCTTCAGTTTCAACACCTTCGGCAATCATCGTCAAGCCTAAATGTTTAGCCATGTCGATCATTGTTTCGACGATGATCGCATCGTTCGGATCAGTAGAAATGTCTCGAACAAAACTTTTGTCTATTTTTAATTGATTCAACGGAAGTTGTTTTAAGTAAGCAAGCGAGGAATAACCGGTGCCGAAGTCGTCGATCGAAATCGATAGGCCCAGCGCTTTCAAGGCTTTCATTTTTTCAATGGTATCCTGGATATTATCGATAACAACGTGTTCCGTTAATTCTATCTCCAAGCAATCGGGCATAATGCCGCTAACCTTCAAAGAATGTTCTATTTGATCGACAAAGTCGCTTTGTCTGAATTGATTTGAACTCACATTGATTGCAATACGCGGCACAATTAACCCCTTTTGTTGCCATGATTGGATTTGCAGGCACGCCTCCATGATCACCCAACGGCCTAACTGTAAAATCAAGCGAGATTCTTCGGCTATTTTGATGAATTCAACGGGTGAGATCAGGCCTTTTTGGGGATGTTGCCATCTGATCAAGGCTTCGGCTCCTATAATCTCGTTTTTGGCATCAAACTGGGCTTGGTAATTCAAAACGAAATGACCTTTATCAATCGCTTCTAAAAGCTCGTTTTCCATTTTGATGCGCAGATCGGCAGCTTCTTGCATGCTCGGATGAAAAAAGCTGATGCTATTGCGGCCGGAAGCTTTCGATCGATACATCGCCGTATCGGCTTGTTGCAGAATCCGGTCGGGATTATCGTCATTATCCGGAAACAAGGTGATTCCGATACTCGAAGAAAGTTGGTGCTGGAATGTATCGAGCAGGAAGGGTTCGTTGATTTTGGCATTAATTTTTTCGGCGACCGTTAATGCATGATCAGCAGCTTCGGTCAAGTTTTTAGCATTGCAGTTGATCAGTACGATAAATTCGTCGCCG
>SLIO01000181.1 GCA_007135635.1 Methylomicrobium sp.
GCCCTGACCGAGGCGATTGCCAATCTCCAACAGGAAACCCGTCGTCAAGCCAAAACGATTACCCCTGTTCAGTTGGCCGGTAACGAGATTTATGAAATTCTCAAAAAACGGCTGATACTCAGTTTGCCGGATGACACCGTCATTAATGATATCGCCGAAGAATACGCGCAACGCATCAAGGCAGCAACGGATGGCGGCTACATTACCGCGACCAGTATTGAACAAATCGCCGAGCAAGTGCGAGAGACTTATCCGTTTCACCCGGCCTTCAAACACTTGGTTGCCTTGTTTAAAGAAAACGAAGGCTTTCGGCAAACACGCGGATTGATGCAGTTTGCCGCCCGCCTCCTTAAAAGCGTTGAAGATCGAGCGCTGGATGATGTCTTCCTGATTGGCTCCCAACATCTCAATATCAACGCTATGGATGTTAAAGATGAAATCAACCGCATTGCCCCCGCTTTGCAACCGGCGATGAGTCATGACATCGCCGATGGCGGCAGTGCTGTTGCCGAGTCCATCGATAACGATTTGTCCAGCGATGCGGCCACTCAAGTCAGCACACTCTTATTGGCATCGTCGCTATCCCGAGCCGTCGGCGGACGTATCGGTTTAACCGAAGGCGAAATCATCGAATTTCTGGCTGCTCCGAATCGCAAGCCTGATGAGTTCTTGACCGCATTGGAAAAGCTCAAAGAACACGCCTGGTACCTGCACCGCGAAGAGCAGCGCTACTTTATTAAAGACACCGAAAATCTTTCCCGTAAAATTGAGCGTAATGCGCGCGATATACCGCAACCCAAAATCGATCAAGCCTTGATCAACCGTTTAACCGGCATATTGCAACCGGTTAGCAAAGCCGCCTTTCAAGAGCTCAAAGTATTACCCATGCTCGATGAAATCCGCCTAACCGGCCCCAGAGTACTGATCGTCGTGCGTCCGGATGGAAAATTGCCGCCTCAGCAGCTCAATAATTTTTATCTGTTTCAGCAGGAAAAAAACAATCTGCTGGTGTTATCCGGTCAGGACAGTCATTTTGCCGAAGTCGTTGAAGAACGCTTACGCGAGCTGTATGCCATTGAACAAATCGTCAAGCATCTAAGAGATGGCGATACGCTGTTTGAAGAAGCCCGAGAACGTCAGGAAGACGGTGAACAACGTTTCATGAAAGCTTTGTCAGCCGCCTACAACCGTATCTATTTCCCCGGTGTTGACGAAAGCACCGGCGAAGAAATGTTGTTGATGGTCACCATTGATAACGGGCTTAAAGTCGGCACCGGCGATCAGTCGGCGGAAAAGCAAATCGAAGAATTACTCGCCAGCCCCCGCGCCAATTACAAACTGGCACTGGATGTCAAAAACGACATCAACAACTATCTGGCACAAGCGGAAGTGTATCTCTGGCCTGAACGAGAACGTCGCACCCCATGGAAAGACGTACAAATGCGCGCCAAAAACAACCCGGAATGGCCCTGGATGCCCGGTAGTGCAGGTATGGACATGCTCAAAGCCGAAGCCCTGAAACAAGGCCGCTGGCGGCAAGGCGAAGACGGCTATATCGAAAAAGGCCCATTCCCCAAGGACAAAACCACCCTCAATATTGCACCGCAGAGCACCCACAAAGAAACCGGCGAAGCCATTCTGACCTTGACGCCTCGCAACTGCGGCGCCAGTCCGATTGTCCATTATTCCCACACACCTAAGGTCTCGACCACCGACCCCGTAGTAGATGACTTGGATAATTTCGCTACCACCGCCGCAACCCTGTATTTCCTCGCCGTCGACAGTGAGGGCCAACATGAGATCGGCGAACCCAAGCGATGGCTGGCCGACCTCATCATCCGCCATGAAGTGCGTGCTGCGGCCGATAAACGCCGGGTCGAACTAAAATGTGTACCCCAAGCAGAGCTCTATTACACCCTCAACGGCAGCAACCCCAAAGAAGGCACGCGTTACGAAGCGCCCTTTGAAATCGGTGCCGATGCTTACCGTTTACTGGTGTTTGCAAAAGCAGGCGAAGCGAATAAAAGCCAAGAGTTCAGCATTCCCGCTACGGGCGATGATCGGGTGCTAATCGATGACACCAAGCCGGCGCGCTTACCGGAAACCAAACGCATCAATCTCGATAACACCGAAAAAGTCTACGCGGTCATCAATCGTTTTAGAGACAGAACTAACACCTTGTTAAAAGGCGTCAGCATCCAGATTGGCGAAGGCGAAAACACCGTGCAAATCCGCTTTTACGAACGGCAAATCACCGCACAAATCATTGAAGAGACTATCGAAAGCCTGCGCAAAGTATTAAATGACGACCAATCACACGTTAGCATCAATATCGTCGGTGGTATCCAATTCGGCGACGGCTTTGCCCTCAAAGAGTTTGCAGAAATCAGCGGCATGCAATTAAAGCCGGGCGACGTGATTCAAGAAGCGTAATCCATGACCACCCGTAAGAAAGATGCCGCTCAGCCGATTGTCCATCCAACCCTGGGTTTTGGCGTACCGGCTACCAGCAATCCGCATCACTTCGTCGTCGAAATACCGCGTAACAATACC
>SLIO01000236.1 GCA_007135635.1 Methylomicrobium sp.
TAAGGGAAGCCCGTCATTCCGCCATGGATTGGCGGAATCCAGTGCCATGGATGGCAAGCTTTTGAGGCACATTAGAGCCTGAATGCAAGCATTACTTATTTCTGTGATGGCTTAACTTAATGGCTGTGCAAGCTAGAGCTTGGGAAGGAGCGAATAAGTATTTTGACTTAGGAACTAGGCACGAAATAACTTATGCTTTAGCCGGCAGAACGGTATGTAAAGACGCTTTATCAGATAAATTCAAAAAAATAACCTAAAATCCTAATCACAAGCCCCCAACAAAATTATTAAACCACACAATCCATGCCCTTCCTGAAAATTGAAGAATTCATTTGGCGACACAGAAGACCGTTTGTCGTCCTATTTTCTGTTGTGGTCATTCAATTTTTCGAACTGGCATTATTGCATGTCAAATACGATATCTTTACCGGCGGATTCCTTCAGCCCTATTCCTACAGAACAATACCCGAAAGAGCCTTATTTTTACTGCTAACGCTTTGGTACGACTTTTTTCTATGCGGCATACTAGCCAGCTTTTGGTTTTATACCGCCGACCGACTTAATAAATTCGGCATCGTCATTTATTACAGTTTCACAGTAATCGTGCTGCTGGCAATGGGTATTTGGCTTGGGCTCAAATTTAAAGTCCTGTCTTATTTCAACGACACGATCAATTATCAAATTATCAGAAACTTGGGCGGAGGCAGTCTTAGGGAAGGCGTGCTGTATGCCGCTAACGAGATTGCTTTATTTGGCGGCATCATGGTCGTCATAATCATCGTTTTTATCGTGATTGCCAGGTTGTTAACCAATCATGAATTCGTTCGAGACTACCACCAACAAAGCTGCGACACCAAAACATTCAAAAGTTTATTAATAACGCTCGGAGTAATCACCCCCTTCTTGACCTATTTTATTTCCGAAACCCATTTTCTTCGGTATGGCTTGCAAAAGAAGACCTCTTATCATCTCATTAGCTCAACTTTGGATGCATTGACCGACTTCGACCGGGACGGTTACGGCCTCTTCAACTACCCCAAGGATCCGGCATTATTCGATTCGCGTATTTATCCCGGTGCCATGGATATTCCCGGTAATCAGATTGACGAAGACGGCATCATGGGCGATGCCGTATTGATGCCGCTGAAACCGGATCCATTGCGAGCGATCGAACCGCGGGCCGGAAAACACATTGTCTTAATCGTATTGGAAACCGCGCGATTCGACTTGCTCGAACAGCAAATTAACGGTCGTTATGTCGCACCGGTATTACGCGAAATAGCGCGAACCGGTACCTCGGTCGAATACGCTTACAGCCATACCGGCTATACTGTTACATCGCTAATGGCGCTGTTTAATCGAGAACTCATACAGCATGATCACCGCATCCGTTTGATCGATTATCTGCAAAAATCCGGATACGGAATCTCGGTTATTTCCGGTCAAGACGAATCATTCGGCGATATCGCCAAAAACACCGGCATGACCAACGAAGGGGTCTATTATTTCGATGCGCGCACGGCCATCAAAGACCGGGTGTTTCCCAGCAAAGACCCCGGCAGCCTGAGGCTAAGCGAAGAACGCGTCGTAGCACAATTTCAACAACGCTTCAGCGAGCTCGAATTAGATAAGCCGCAATTTATCTATATCAACTTTCAAGCGGCGCATTTTCCGTATTCACATCCGAATATGCAGAAAATCTTAATCGACGATTTCATACCACGATCGGAAATCCGCGCGGAAAATCGCGAAAGAGTCGCCGAAACCTATTGGAATGCCATCGCCAATGCCGACTGGGCGGTCGGGCAGGTAGTCGAAATTCTCAAAAGCAATCATCTCTACGACCAAACCACATTGGTCATACTAGGCGATCACGGCGAATCGTTATTCGAAGACGGATTTCTCGGACACGGCCATGCGATTAACGACGCGCAAACTCATATACCGCTATTATTTAACGATCCCAACCTAGAAATCAGCGAAGCGATAGGGCAAATCGATGTCGCCGAAATGGCGATCCGCTCGGCATTCGGACTGCCGAACCAATGGCTCGACCAAGAAAAAACAGTCTTTCAATTAGTCGGCAACTTAAAATTGCCGGCACTGATCGGCCATGTTCAATACGGCGGAGACCGGATCGTATTCGATTTTCGGTCCGAACAAGCATTCTTGAGCGATCTACAGCAATGGAAGCCTTATCAAGACTGGCTGGAAGAACCGCAACAAAAAGAGCGCATGACCAATATCATTCGCGAATGGGAAAATTTAAAATGGCATGAGTTTGAATACCGGCAACGGACGAAATTTCCGAGTGCTCAGGTTTACATGCATCAGCATTGAAGGTCCTAGAAGCTGTGAAAGTAATGGTGCGTATATCATGAAAAAATTTATTCACCATGAAGAACATGAAGGAAATGAAGTAAAAGACACATAAAAAATCAATAGTCTAATTTTTTGTAACTATTCAGTCCCCCGGCAATTATCGTTCCCACGCTCTGCGTCACTGCCATTAAGTTAAGGATTTTTCCGTTCGCCCTGAGCCTGTCGAA
>SLIO01000231.1 GCA_007135635.1 Methylomicrobium sp.
AACCGGGATGTGCATTATCCGTTTCGTCAGGATAGCGACTTCTATTATTTAACAGGGTTCAACGAACCGGATGCGCTGGCTGTTTTTATACCGGGCCGACCGCAAGGGCAATATTTGCTTTTTTGCCGTGAATACGATGAGAAAAAAGCGCTTTGGGAAGGGGCGCATGCCGGTTTGGTCGGTGCGACGGTCGATTATGGAGCCGACGATGCGTTTCCGATCGACGATATCGACGAAATTCTACCCGGGCTGATCGAAAATAAAGAGAAGGTTTTTTATCCGATGGGCAAGGATAGCGATTTGGATCATCGTCTGCTCGAATGGGTGCATCATTTACGCAGCCAATCGCGGGCCGGCGTCAACGCACCGTTGGAGTTGGTATCGCTCGAACATATCTTGCACGAAATGCGTTTGTTCAAAAGCGAGGCCGAAATTAAATTGATGCGCAAGGCGGCCGAAATTTCCGCCGATGCGCATGTCAAGGCGATGCAAAAATGCCGCGCCGGCTTATATGAATATCAAATCGAATCCGAAATTATCTATCATTTTCTCCAGCAAGGTTTAAGGGCGGTCGCCTATCCTTCTATCGTCGCGACCGGCAAGAATGCTTGCGTACTGCATTACACCGAAAATAACTCAAAATTGGCCGAAGGCGATTTATTATTGATCGATGCCGGTGCCGAATGCGATCACTATGCGGCCGATATCACGCGCACCTTTCCGGTTTCCGGACGTTTTGCCGAGCCTCAAAAGCTGCTTTATCAACTGGTGCTCGATGCCCAGGCGGCTGCCTTGGCCGAGATCAAGCCGGGCAGTCCTTGGAATCAGGCTCATGAGGCATCGGTAAAAACCTTGACCAAAGGTTTGGTTAAATTGGGTTTGCTGAAAGGGCGCGTATCGAAATTGATCAAGGACGAAGCCTATAAAAAATTCTATATGCACCGAATCGGGCATTGGCTAGGGATGGACGTACATGATGTCGGCGATTACAAGGTTAAGGACGAATGGCGGATATTGGAACCGGGCATGGTGTTGACGATAGAGCCCGGCCTTTATATCCCGCAAGATTGCGACAAGGTAGACGAACAATGGCGAGGTATCGGTATTAGAATAGAGGATGATGTGTTGGTGACGCAAGACGGCCACGAAGTTTTGACGGCGGGTGTGCCGAAAAGCATTGAAGCCATCGAAGCGTTGATGCAGGCAGACTAATGCGAGATCAATACGATGCATTGATAGTCGGCGGAGGATTGGCGGGTAATTGCTTGGCCTTGGCCTTGAAAGGTTCGGGACTCGATATCGCCGTGGTCGAAGCGCAGAGTCGTGAACAGTTACAAAACTCATGGGCCGGTGATCGCGCCTTGGCATTGGCGGCCGGCACCGTAACGATGCTCGATGCGCTTGGCGCGTGGCAAGGAGTTGCCGAAAAGGCAGCGCCGATCGAGGACATTCATGTGTCCGATCGCGGGCATTTCGGAAAAACCCGCTTGTCGGCGAAAAAGGAAGGCGTTAAGGCGCTGGGTTATGTGATCAAGGCGCGCGATATCGAAAACCATGTCGCGGAATTGGTCGAACGGACCGGGGTTGTCAAACTCAGCCCTGCTCGATTGGCTGGTTTGGCTAGTACCGATAGCGATGTTGGCGCGAGTCTCAAATACCGTGACGAATCAATAACCTTGACTGCCAAGCTACTGATCGGCGCCGACGGAGGTAATTCCTCGGTGCGGAAATTGCTCGAAATCGGGCAGCAAACGACCGAATACGGGCAAACGGCGTTGGTGGCGACCGTGAACTGCTCGCTACCGCATCGCAATACCGCTTTTGAACGATTTACCGTTTCCGGCCCTTTGGCTTTATTACCGATCGAGGGAAATCAATGTGCCGTGGTGTGGACCAATACGCACCGGGATGCCGAAAGCTTGATGTCGGTTTCCGACGAAGAATTCATCGAACGTTTGCAAGATTGTTTCGGTTATCGCTTGGGTGAATTGAGCTTGGCCTCGCCGCGCCGGGCTTTCCCTCTGACCTTGGTCCAAGCCGAAACGATGGTAAAAGGACGTGCCGTCATTATCGGCAATGCGGTGCATCAACTGCACCCGGTCGCAGGACAAGGCTTCAACCTTGGGCTTCGCGATGTCGTGCAGTTGGCAGAGATGTTGGCCGAACAAGCCCGTAACCGCCGAGACATTGGCGATTCGATGTTCTTACGGGGCTATGCTCAATCCAGGCGCAAGGATCTCAAGAAAGTCATAAACTTTACCGATAACGTAGTCAGGATTTTTTCGAATGATTGGATCGCTATGGCGGCGGCCAGAAATCTCGGTTTGGCATTGCTCGATACGCTGCCCGGCGGTAAATCCTTATTGACCCGTCACGCCATGGGTTTGGCCGGCAGGTTGCCGCGCGTCGGCAGCAGGAGATAAGGCCGATGACGGTTCAAGCGGAAGTGATAGTGGTCGGTGGCGGCATGGTCGGAGCGGCCTTGGCCTGTGCGTTGGGGCATGGCGGGATCGATACCCTGTTATTGGATAGACGTAGTCCGGAACGGGAATGGGATGAAGGCCAGCGGGATATTCGCGTGTCGGCACTCACTAAAGCCTCGCAGGCTATTCTCGAATGTATCGGCGCTTGGTCCGGTATCGTGCAAAGAGGCGCGGCCCCCTACAAAGATATGCGCGTCTGGGATGGCCGATCCGAGGGCTATTTGCATTTCGATTGCGCCGATACGGTTTTTACCGAATTGGGGCATATCGTCGAAAACCGGATCACAGTCGCAGCGCTCTGGGATGTTTTAGATAGTTTACCGACCGTCCAATGCATCACGCCTGCTGAAATTGAGGGAATGGACTTGACCGAAAACGGCAGGCGCTTAAGATTGACGGACGGACGTTGTTTTAAAGCGCCGTTGGTGATTGCCGCCGATGGGCGCGAATCGGCGTTACGGTCGATGGCCGGTATCGGCGTGACGGGTTGGCCTTATCAACAAGACGGTTTGGTCGCGACCGTACAAACCGAGTTTGAGCATCAGGCAACGGCTTGGCAACGGTTTCTCGAAGAGGGCCCCTTGGCCTTTTTGCCTCTTTTCGATGGGCAATGTTCGATCGTCTGGACCTTATCGACCCATACCGCGCAGCGATATTTAGCATTGCCTGATGACGAGTTTTTAAGGCTATTACAACAAGCATCGGGCGGCATCCTAGGCGACATGCTTAAGATAGGGCCGCGCGCGGCCTTTCCGCTGAAATTTCAATTTGCCGACCGTTATACTGATGCGCATTTTGCGTTGGCGGGCGATGCGGCGCACGCAATGCATCCTTTGGCCGGTCAAGGCGCCAATGCCGGCTTGTTGGATGCAGCGGCCTTGGCCGAAGCCATCATAGTCACTAAGCGAGACGGCCGACCATTGGCCGGCAAGCAGTATTTAAGACAATATGAACGTTGGCGCAAAGGCGATAACTTAATGATGATGATGAGTATGGATTTAATCAATAAAACCTATGCGGTCGATAGCCCAATCTTTGCCAAGCTTCGGTCGTTCGGCATGAACCGCATTAATCATACTGCGGCATTGAAAGATTATTTGAATCGTCATGCCATGGGCTTAAGAGATGACTTGCCGTGCTTGGCCAAGGGGGATATCTTTTGGTAATTCGGTAAAGCGCCGAGGGTTTGTATCGGCTTCTGCCCATCGTTAAGCTCTGTATGCGTTTCCATGCTGGAGGGGCTGTGAAAGTATAAGCGAATACATCATAAAAATTTATTCACGATTAAGAACATCAAGGTAATGAAGAAAAAAGCCGAAAATCAAAGGCCTAGTTCTGCATGCACTTCATGGTTAGTTCGTTATATTGAATACTTTTACAGCCTTAGGAGCATGGGAACAAGAAAACCGGGAGAGATTAGGTGGCTCGCTTAACAGGTTGCCTTGTGGGCCCGTTGCCGAAATTTGGTTAGCAATTGGCATTTACAGTTTACCCGGTCGCGCGGCTTCTGGTATATTCGCTTTATCGCCAAACGCCTGATTTTTTATTAAAAATATGGTTGTTTTCGGCGGAAATAGAATAATAAATTAAAAAGGAGTAAACGATGGCAACGGGGTTATATATTCTGACGACGCTATTTGTCGCATATGTCGTCTATGTGGTGGTCGGGGACGAAGTTAAAAAAAATACCGAATGAGTCCTACGACCTTTTTTAAACGATGAAAAAATAATAACAAACTGCCCAATGGTCATGCCGAATGGCGAAGTTACTGGGCAACTCAATTAATTAACTGGAGGAAGGGAATATGGCGGAAATATTGTTTATTTTAACGACGATTTTTGTGGCTTATGTAGTTTACGCGGTGGTTGGCGATCAAGTGGCCGATATGAAGGCCATTACGTCGAAAGCCGATTCGCACCCAGTGAAAGCCGAAGCGGCTAAAACCACTGAAGTGAAAGTTGTCGAAAATAAAACGGTACCGCGAACCGCTAAAAAATCGTCTGAGCCTGTTGCTAAGGCGCCTGAGGCGGATCAATCGTCCGCAAGTAAGAGCGGTTTGCGCGATCCAGCGACCGGCGAAACGGCCAGTATTCCGACCAATTACCGCTTTGCCAAGCGCTGGATAAAAGAGGCGATGGTCAAAGAAGGCTTGCTCGATAAGGTCTATAAAAACACCGAATTGGACGATGAAGCCAATACCAAAATAAAAACCGCTTTAGACGGTTTGCTGCAAATGGATAAATACCGGGCCTGACGACGGGTGTATCGCCTCAATCGTACGGTTTACGGTTGAGGTTTGGAAGAGGGCGCTAGCCCGTTTAAAGCATAAGGCTTAGTCCAAACCCAGTTTTTTTAACCGGTAACGTAATGATCGGAACGATAAACCAAGCTCTTTTGCAGCGGCTGTTTTATTCCATCGGTTATTTTCGAGTGCGATGGTAATGGCGGTTCGCTCGATATTTTCCAGATAATCTTCCAACGACGCTTTTGACGGATCGAACGCCGGCGCATCAGGGACGGTTTCCGGATTAATCGGCAGATTTAAATCGTCCGCATCAATTGTTTTACCATCGCTGAGCGCAACGGCGCGTTCCAGAATATTCTCGAGTTCCCTGACGTTGCCCGGAAAATGATAATGTTTCAATGCGGTCAGCGCACTTTCCGATAGTTGAGATTGATAAGCGCTGTTGCTATTTAACGATGCCAGGATGTGTTCGGCTAATTGCGCGATATCATCGCCTCGTTCCCGAAGAGGCGGAATATTAAGATCGATAACATTGATCCGGTAATATAAATCTTGCCGAAATACTCCCGCTAGCACCAATTGATTCAAGTCTTTATGCGTGGCGCTCAGTATTCGTATATCGACCGGTGTTTCGTGTTGCTCGCCGACCGCGCGTACTTTTTTTTCCTGAATCGCACGGAGCAATTTGACTTGCAACGGCGGCGGTAAATCAGCGACTTCATCGAGAAACAGTGTACCGCCCTCGGCCGCTTGAAATAAACCTTTTTTATCGGCAATTGCACCGCTGAAACTGCCTTTTTTATGTCCGAAGAACTCGCTTTCCATGAGTTCAGGTGGAATTGCACCGCAGTTGACTGCAACAAAAGGCTTGTCGCTACGCGGGCTTTGCTGATGAATCAAACGTGCAACCAACTCCTTGCCCGATCCCGATTCGCCACTGATATAGACCGGTGCCTGGTTACGTGCCAACTTGTCGATTTTAGACCTGACTTGACACATCGGCTCCGATTCGCCTAATAAAATATGTCGTGTGCGTCTTTCCTTGGTATTGGAGTCGGGGCTCAGTTGTAAGGCTTTCGTGACGATTTGCCGAAGTACCGGTAAATCGATCGGTTTTGAGATAAAATCGAAGGCGCCGGCTTTCATTGCCTTGATTGCGGTGTCCATGTTGCCGTGCGCGGTAATCACGGCAATTGGAATCGTGCTGCCGGTACTTTGTAGGTATTCGACCAATTCGAGCCCATTGCCGTCGGGTAGCTTCATATCGGTCAGGCAAAGATCGACCGGTTGTTGCTGCAACAACCGACGAGCCGAGCCGACATTTTCCGCGCTCAGCGTATGGATGCCCATACGCTTGAGCGTAATGGTTAACAGTTCTCGGATATCCGGCTCGTCGTCGACTACTAAAGTCAGGGGGTATTTCATATTTCAATCAAAGTTTGTTCGGCGTTCGGTAAACAGAGTCTGAAGCAACTTTGGCTCTGGTCGGTAATATGATAGCTGAGTCGGGCTTGATTCAGTTCGGCTAATTCCTTTGAAATATAAAGCCCCAGCCCGGTTCCTTGCGCTGAGGTTGTAAAGAAAGGTTCGAATAGATGTTTGCGGTGGCTTGGGTCGATACCGGTTCCGGAGTCTATCACTTCGATGCAGGGCATTTGTTCATGCTGGCCAATCGCTAAGGTGATGATTTTTTTTTCGGGACTGCCGTATTTCAAGGCGTTTTGGCACAGGTTGTCGAGAATTTGTTTTAAATGGCCTTTATCTACCAATACTTGCGGCTGCTCCAATTCGGTCGTTACGATGAAAAGATCGTTAGTGAAAGCGTTTTCAGCGCAGAACTGTTTAATGTAGTCGTCTAACCATTGAATCAAGTCTACTTTTTTGCGTAACGAAGCGCTACGCCGGGACAATTGTAAAATATCCTCGATGATCTTGTTCACGCGGGTTGAATGGTCCCTGATAATTTCGGTTAGGCGTCGGTCTTCGTCCGATAACTCGAGGTTTTCCGCAAGTAGTTGTCCCGCATGGCTAATTGCGCCGAGCGGGTTGCGAATTTCATGGGCGATACTGGCAGTTAACTGCCCTAGCGAGGCGAGTTTGCTTTGTTGCAAACGCTGGTTGTAAAACGCGATATCTTCCAAAATTATCATGTTGAGTGCTTCGTGCCGAGTTGGCAAAGACGTAAAGCGGGTTTGCATTTCGCTGTCGTTCGCTAAAGGGATGACAGCGAAATCCTGGCTGGAGTCGTTCAGCCAGAACGAAAAGGCTTCGGCTAAATGCGGAGAAATATCCTGAAGGTAATCGGGCATAGTTGAACGTTGCGTAAGCCTCGCGGCAGCTTCGTTACTCATCCGTATTTGATGATCGCGATCGGTAATGATAATGCCTGATTGTAAATGTTGAATGATGTATTGGCTGAGTTCCTCGAGGTGGCTAATGGTTTTTTGCTGCGCGGCGGACTGTTCGGTGCGTTGCGCGAGCGCATAAGCCAGCATTGCGATTGTAAAGAATGAAGCGCCAAGCATAGCGGCATAGGTATAGGCGGTATCTCTGAAACTATGAGTTTGAAACGCATAAATCTGCTCGGCAAGAATAGCCAAACTGGCAATGGCGGCGAATAGAAGCGCGCAGCGTCCGCCGATGAGAAGTCCGCTTGCGGCAATCGATGCGGCAAGTAAAATGCCGACGCCGCTGTTGATGCCGCCGCAGGCGTGCATAATCAGCGTAATGATGATAATGTCGGAAAAAATTAATGTTTGAGCCTGAACGGTATAGCTAACCCATCTCCGCAACAAGCAAAAGCCGGATACTATCGTCAGCGCCAAATGACTGCCGCCACTGATGATAAACAAGTATTCGTCGTGACGCTCGCCTGTAGCGGGACCGAGTCGGCTATAAAACAACATCAGGAATAAGCAGGCCAGAATCAGCCGGTAAATCAGAAAAACTTTTAATAACAGCCAAGCTTGTTGACGCGGGATGCCGTATCCCATAGAAAAAGGACAAGGATAAATAATATCGAATTTGTTTTCCGGTTTGAGTTCATTAAGCATGGTGTTTTATTGCGGCTTGGTTAAAATAAACCTACAGTAAAAAAGATTCGAGTCAAAAGCAGGATAAATAGGAGTCTGTTTGCCGGCCAAATGCGAAGGCTATATTTTCAAATTTGACCGAAATGTAAGCAAGATATCAGGTAATTTTTTAATCACCGGAAAAAAAACGATGAACATCCATGAATACCAGGCCAAACAGTTGTTTAAACTCTATGGCATCCCGGTGCCGGAAGGCTCTCCGGCTGAAACGGCGGGGCATGCCGAACAAGTCGCGCGCGAACTCGGCGGTAATGCTTGGGTCGTCAAGGCGCAAGTTCATGCGGGCGGGCGGGGCAAGGCCGGCGGCGTACATATCGCTAAAAGTCTAGACGAGATTACCGAATTCAGCCGTAAATTGTTGGGTACGCGCTTAGTAACGCAGCAAACTGGTGCCGAAGGCTTGCCGGTCGAGACGCTCTACGTCGAAAAAGCAGGGCAAATCGACCGCGAGTTTTATTTGAGCGCACTAGTCGACCGGGGCAGCGAACGGGTAATTTTTATCGCATCGGAGGCCGGCGGCATGGATATCGAAGAAGTAGCGGAAAAAACGCCGGACCGCATTATTTCGTTTCAAGTCGATCCTGCGGCCGGGTTACAGCCCTATCAATGCCGCAAAGTGGCTTTTGCGTTCGGACTTGAACCTGCCCAGTTCAAAAGTCTTGAAAAAATTATGACCGGCATCTATAAGTTGCTGCTCGAAAAAGACGCTGGACAGATCGAAATCAACCCCCTTGTGACGACGGACTCGGGCGAATTGATCGCAGTCGATGCAAAGATCAATTTCGACGATAATGCGGTCGCCGCGCATCCGGATATCACCGCGATGCGTGATCCGGGACAGGAAGACGAAAAAGAACACAAGGCGCAGCAGTTCGGACTTAACTACATCACCCTGGACGGAAGTATCGGCTGCATGGTCAACGGCGCGGGTCTCGCGATGGCGACGATGGACCTAGTTAAATTAAAAGGAGGAAGTCCTGCCAATTTTCTCGATGTCGGCGGCGGCACGAATACCGAAAAAGTTGCCGAAGCGTTTAAATTGATTCTGGCCGACCCGAATGTCAAGGCGGTGCTGGTCAACATTTTCGGCGGTATCGTCAAATGCGACGTGATCGCCGAAGGCATTCTAGCGGCGGTCAAGGAGGTCAGTGTCAAGATTCCTGTGGTAGTGCGTCTCGAAGGTACGAATGCCGAGGCGGGGCGCAAATTACTGCGGGAATCGGGATTGAATTTAGTGGCGGCCGATAACTTGGCAACGGCTGCGGAACAAGTGGTTGCACTGGCGGAGGGTGTATGAGTATTTTGGTGAACAAAGCAACGAAAGTCATCTGTCAGGGCTTTACCGGTAAACAAGGCACTTTCCATTCGTTGCAAACGCTCGAATACGGCACGCAACTGGTCGGCGGCGTAACCCCTGGGCGCGGCGGCGAAACCCATTGCGGCTTGCCTGTGTTCGACTCGGTTGAGCAAGCTGTGCAAAGAACCAGTGCCGAAGCTACGGTAATCTATGTACCGCCGTTTTATGCGGCTGATGCGATATTGGAAGCCATCGATGCCGGCATCAAAGTGATCGTCTGCATCACAGAAGGCATTCCGGTATTGCATATGCTGCGTGTTAAAGCAGCGATGGCCGGCTCCGATGCCGTATTGATTGGCCCCAACTGTCCCGGCATCATCACGCCGGGCGAATGCAAAATTGGCATTATGCCGGGTTTCATTCATCAGTCTGGTAAGATCGGCATCGTGTCGCGTTCAGGGACATTGACTTATGAGGCGGTGCATCAAACAACGCGCGAAGGTTTGGGGCAAAGTACCTGTGTCGGTATCGGCGGCGATCCGATTCACGGCATGAATTTCATCGATGTGATCAGCCGTTTTCAGGCGGATGAACAAACGCAAGGCATCGTCATGGTCGGTGAAATCGGCGGTAGCGAAGAGGAAGAAGCGGCCGAGTATATCAAGGAGCATGTCACAAAGCCGGTGGTCGGTTACATTGCCGGACAAACCGCACCGCCCGGTAAGCGTATGGGCCATGCCGGCGCGATCGTGACCGGCGGTAAAGGTACGGCGGCAAGTAAGATCGCCGCGATGAAAGCGGCCGGTGTAGAAATGGTCAGCTCACCCACCGAGATCGGCGAGGTCATGAAAAAAGTCTGCGGCTAGAAAAGGGTGCGCGATGCGCACCCTAAGACTGACATTAGCGGCTTCGAAAGCCGCGACGAAGGCGTCGTTTCTACAAGAGGCAGGGTAGTTCTGTGGGAGCGATCCCCAGATCGCGATTTCGAAGCCGGGAGGGTTAGATGATATCAAACGGTATCGAAGCCATATTAGCTAAACCTAAGCAGCGTAGCCCGGATGGAGCGCCGCAATCCGGGACGTTCGAAGCCAC
>SLIO01000026.1 GCA_007135635.1 Methylomicrobium sp.
GGCATCGCGAGCCTGCCGCCACAGCGCAAGGCGAACGCCTCCCATCACCCGCGCCCCGTCCTGGGCCTCTGCCATGCTAGTGCGGGCACGTTCACTGAGTGTCGACACGACCATGGGACGGCCTGCGCCGAAAAGGTTGCCGAGAAACACGTCGATCACCAGAACCGATGTGCCGATGATCACAACAGCAATCGCCACGCGTCTCCAACTCGCACCAGCGGGCACCCGGAAGAGCGATCGGCTTACGAAGCCTGACACCAGGACGACAGCGAGGCCGAGCACAGCCGAACGCGATCCCGACGCGATAGCTGCCCAGACCGCGAGTGCGACAATCGACGTCGAAGCCATCGTGAAGTACCGCATCAGCCGCGGACGGTGGCCTCGGATCACGACACGAAACCAAAGCGGCGTCGCTACTACACCAACGAATCCGACGAAGTACTGAAGACTGCCGCTGTTACCGTGATCGCCGAACATGAGTCCGAGGAGAGGTAGCGTTGGAACGTCACGAAGCAGGACGACGGCCGTCATACTCAGGACGAAGGCAGGTGACCAGGCGCCCAACGCAGCAACCGCAAGCAACACCGGCTAAGCCGGAACCGGCAAGTACCGAGTCGGAAAAACAGCGTTATCAGAAGGCTTATGAAACGTTGAAAAATGGTCATTACAGTAATGCCATTTCCGAGTTTAAACAATTTTTAAATGATTACCCGGCAGGAGAGTATTCCGATAATGCACAATATTGGCTAGGCGAGGCTTATAAGGTAAACCGCGAAGTGAGTTTGTCGCGCGAAGCATTCAATAAACTCATAGCAAGTTATCCGAATAGCCCGAAGGTGAGAGACGGCTTGTTGAAGCTCGGTTATATCGAATTAGAACAAAATAACATTGCCAAGGCGCGTGAATATTTTACTCGTATTACCGCAACCTATCCGGGCACGACAGCCGCTCATTTGGCGGCCAAAAAATTACAGCAGCTAAATAATAACAACCAGTAACAGTGTCATCCTTAAAAATCACCGAGATATTTTATTCGTTGCAAGGCGAGTCCAATACTGTTGGCCTACCGACGGTTTTTATTCGCTTGACCGGATGTCCGCTAAGGTGCGTCTATTGTGATACCGCTTATGCCTTTAGCGGCGGCGTAAGGATGTCGATCGATGAAATCATCGACCGCGTCGGCCAATATCGCGCTAAATACGTTACTGTGACCGGCGGCGAGCCTTTGGCTCAGCATGCTTGCCTCGAGTTAATGAGTCGTTTGGCAGATTTGGGTTATCAGGTTTCGATTGAAACCAGCGGAGCGCTCGATGTGTCAGGTGTCGACGATCGGGTGGTTAAAGTGATGGACTTGAAAACGCCTAGTTCAGGCGAGCTTCACAGAAATCTATTCGACAACATTGCATATTTGAAAGCCAGCGATCAGGTGAAATTTGTGATCGGTGATGACCATGATTACCAATGGTCGAAGTCAATCATCGATCAATATAGTTTAGACCGGCGCTGTGAGTTATTATTTTCACCAACGATGGGGCAGCAGAACCCAACAGAATTAGCCGAAAAAATACTGAACGACAATTTACCGGTCAGATTTCAGATTCAGTTACATAAACTGTTATGGAATGACGCGCAAGGGCGTTAAGAATCATGCAAAACAAAGCGGTCATTTTATTATCCGGGGGGTTGGATTCGATTACTGTATTAGCGCTTGCCAAAAGGCAAGGTTATGACTGTTATGCGCTGAGTTTCGATTACGGTCAAAGACATAATGCCGAATTGCAAGCGGCGAAACGCATAGCGGCGGAATACGGCGTCATCGATCATAAAATTATCCATATTGGGTTAAATGATATTGGCGGATCGGCCTTGACCGACGAGCACATCGCCGTGCCTAGTTCGTTGCAACCAGGTATACCGGTGACTTATGTGCCGGCTAGAAATACGATTTTTCTATCGTTTGCATTGGGATGGGCGGAGGTTCTGAATTCGAGAGATATTTTTATCGGCGTGAATGCGATAGATTATTCCGGTTATCCTGATTGTCGGCCCGAGTTTATTAAGGCTTTTCAATCGCTTGCCGAATTGGCTACCAAGGCTGGTGTCGAAGGAGGGCGTTTTTCGATACATGTCCCATTGATCGAAATGAGTAAAGCGGATATCATACGCACCGGTTCGGAATTAGGTGTCGATTACAGTCAAACTGTATCTTGCTATTCTGCGGATAAATTCGGTAATGCTTGCGGCGTTTGCGATGCATGCAGACTACGCAAAGCTGGTTTTGAGTCGGTTGGTATTGAAGACCCGACGCGTTACCAAAAGAATTAAAAAATAGTTGCGCAAAGCTGAAATATCCTTATAATAGTCATTCTTTGTTGGGTCGTTAGCTCAGCCGGTAGAGCACCGCACTTTTAATGCGATGGTCGTGCGTTCGAATCGCACACGACCCACCACTATTTAATAAGTATATCAAGCAGTTATCGAGTACTCGAAACTGCTTTTTTTGTGCCTTCCATTTTTGTGTGCCCAAAAATGTGCCCAGCA
>SLIO01000122.1 GCA_007135635.1 Methylomicrobium sp.
CGTTTCTTTTTGCCTGGAAGGGTCGATAAAGACATAATCGCAAACATTCTGAACCGCTTTGATGTCGGCATTCGATTTGATATCAAACCCTTGCAACATAAATGGCGACTCTTCCCAGGGAATATCCAACTCGCTGACAAACATCCCTACTTCCAACTGGTAGACATGAATTCGTGTCGTTTTGCCGCTTTGTTGCATGGATATTTCCTAATTATTACAAAGATGCTTGCGTTTCTTCCAAAAACTTTCGGTATTTGATAGAAAGCTTTACACCGGCAAAACGGCCGGCCATTCTGATTAATTCATCCGTTTTTTTATCAAAAGTCAATTTCACGACGCTTAAGGCGCGATCTTCATAACCTTTTTTTATGCCCATCGTCTCGAGTAAGAAATGATAAAGATAGATCTCTTGTTCATCGCTCTCGTCGATGATTTCCAGCGGTTCGCCAAGCTCTGCCACGACCGAATCTTTTTTCGGTAACGATGCGGCAATTTTTTCGATATGGTCGGCACTCGCCCGCATTTGTTTAGCGCCTTCGTTTATCTCGGCACCGGCCAGCGACCGCAAGGAAACTTCTAAAAACTCCGCCGGAGCGATACGCAAAAACAGCTCTGAAAATGTCCACGCTATCAATCGATTCTCTTTATTGAAGTCGAGATCGAAAAAGAATTTGACTTCCGGAAGTATCGTTTTTTGATTTCGGTCGACTTTATGAAACCAGTAACGCCAACGCCTGCCCTCTCCTAATGGATTGGAATAACTCGGTCGCAAACCGGACAACGAAACGAAATCCTTGCTAAACATGATCGGATTTTTAAACTCTAATGTGAAGTCATCGGTATTGGCCACCGCGAAATTTTTATCGAATTGATCCAGTTGACGATAGGTTTGAAATGCCCGCCACCAATACATACAGCCGGTTAAAGTAAAGCACAAAATCAGCACAAGTGTCCGGCTGAACCATAATTTGACCGTTTTATTACTCATTATCAATGCCTCGTATCTGTTGCATTAGTCACTACGATTTCGGCAAATAATCCTTCGACATCTATACGGTCGAATGAATAATTTCGTCCACAGAATTCGCAATTGACTTCTATATCGCCTCGAGTCTGCAAAATATCCTCGAGATCGTCCCTTCCCAGGGAAAGCAATGTGTTTTCGATTTTGTTTCGTGAGCAAGCGCAACGAAACTGAACCGGTTCGGAGTCAAGTACTCTGACTTTTTCTTGGTTGAACAAACGATATAAAAGCGGCTCGCAATCCAGTTCCAATAGCTCGGAATCCGTCACGGTTTGAGCCAACATTTCGATACGCGCCCAATCTTCCCTGTCACCCTTCCGGCTCGGCAATTCCTGCAACAATAAGCCTGCTGCTTGATGTTGATCCGCGACCAACAAAACTCGAGTATTCAATTGTTCGGATTGGTTAAAATAAGTTTCCAGCGCTTCACCGAGATTTCGTCCTGTTAATGGAACCACCCCTTGATAGGGCGAACTATTTTCATTCTCGATCGTCAAAATCAATTGCCCTTGTCCATACATTTCCTCAAACGAAGCGTTATCGACATCCTCGTTACAGCGAACCAAGCCGCGAATGTTTCTTTCATCCGAAGATTGGGCCACCAGCGTTCTGATTACACCGGTCCCTTGAGCCTGCAGAATCATCGAACCTTTAAATTTAACGATAGCAGAAAGCATGGTCACGGCAGCCAATGCTTGACCCAACTGCTCGATAATAAAGGGCGAGGCCTGCTGGTGCGCTATCGATTGACGCCAGCTTTCGCCTAGCTTAACCCATTCGCCTCTAACACCCAGGTCTTCGAATATAAAGCGACGTAATTGATCTTGTTCTTTCATGTTTTAATCATTTCAATAAATAAAGGTTATTATAAGCCATAGTTTTACCTAACCTCATCTAAACAGTCACTGAACCCAACGGTATTCATAATGATCTTTAGCCATAAAAAAACCGTCATGGTTGATCCGTCACAAGCCTTGCCCGGCCGAGACATACCCATTCGCGTGACTCCGATTCATTTTGTTACCGGCCATGCGATCGTCCCGCCCTTTCCCGATCATTTAACCCTGGCACTGTTCGGCATGGGTTGTTTTTGGGGGGCCGAACGAAAATTCTGGCAATGCCATGGTGTTTACAGCACCGCGGTAGGCTATACCGGCGGCTATACACCTAACCCAAGCTACGAGGAAGTCTGCACCGGTCAAACCGGTCACAGCGAAGTCGTTCGAGTGGTCTTCGATACGAAACTCGTTACGTATGAGCACCTATTGAAACTGTTTTGGGAATCCCATAATCCCACACAAGGGATGCAACAAGGCAACGATGTCGGAACACAATATCGCTCGGGTATTTATTTCTACTCAACGGAACAGGAAGAAGCCGCATGCCGGTCGCAAAAACACTATCAACAGCAATTATCAAAAAACGGCCACGGACTGATTAGCACCGAAATATTACCGGCCGGCATTTTTTATTATGCCGAGGACTATCATCAACAATATCTGGCCAA
>SLIO01000387.1 GCA_007135635.1 Methylomicrobium sp.
GACGATGGCTAGGTGATTGCGATTGGTACGAAATTCCTTCAACAATACATTCAGTCGTTTACTTTCCGGTACGATGCTGACCGGGCGCATCAACTCTTCGACTTTGACATCATGATCGGTCAGTGCGTAAGGCAATAAATCTTTTGCCAACAAAACGCCGACGACTTTACTGCGGTCTTCTTCGATCACCGGAAAACGCGAATGACCGTGTTCGAGCACCAACGGAAAAATAGTTTTAAGGTCGGCATCCCTCGGCACAACGACCATTTGCACTCTCGGAATCATAATATCCCGAGCCCGCATTTCCGAAACCTGAAGCACACCTTCAATCATTGACAGTGCATCAGGGCCTAGTACATGTTTTTCCCGAGCTTCCCGTAAAATTTCAAGAAGATCTTCCTGATCCTGGGGTTCGCCGCTCAAAAGTTGTCCGAGTCTGCCGATCCAACTTTTTTGCGGCGTCTGACTCGGATAGGGTTCGTCGTTCATACCTCGTATGCCTCGTTATACGGATTATCGATGTTCAATTGTGCCAATATTTCGATTTCTTTCGCTTCCATTATTTCGGCTTCGTTTTCTTCAATATGATCGTAGCCCAGCAAATGCAGGACTCCATGCACGATGATATGTGCCCAATGATGCGCCAAGATTTTGTGTTGCGCCAGCGCCTCCTCGGCCAAGACGGGCGCACAAACGACCAGATCGCCAAGCAAGTTGGTTTCGATATAGTCGGGCGCATCGAGGGGGAAACTCAAAATATTGGTCGGGCCTGGTTTAGCCCTATAGTGTCCGTTGAGTTGACTGATTTCGGGTTTATCGACGATACGGATCACCAGCTCGGTATCAGCGGGATAATCTTTTAGCGCGGCGTCGACCCAGGTTTGCAGTAGACCACTATCCGGCAAATCGTCCGACGTGATCTCTTGTTGAATTTCAATGCTGTTCATCAAGGGTTTGGATGATTTTTCTCATAGGCCTCATAGGCCAGAACAATTCGTTGTACCAAGGGATGTCTGACAACGTCTTTCGCGCCGAAAAACGTAAAACTGATACCGTCGACATTATCCAATACCTTCAACACATGGCGCAATCCCGACATTTTTTCGGACGGCAAATCGATTTGCGTGATGTCGCCGGTAATCACTGCGGTCGAACCGAAACCGACCCGCGTCAAAAACATTTTGATTTGCTCTACGGTCGTGTTTTGCGCTTCATCGAGAATAATAAACGAATCGTTCAAAGTTCTGCCGCGCATGAAGGCTAGCGGCGCCACTTCGATGATATCGCGGTCGATCAATTTTTCGACGCGCTCGAAGCCGAGCATTTCGTAGAGGGCGTCGTACAGAGGACGTAAGTAAGGATCGACTTTTTGCGCCATGTCGCCGGGCAAAAAACCGAGTTTCTCGCCGGCTTCTACGGCCGGACGCACCAATATGATTCGGCGAACTTTTTCGTTTTGCAAGGCTTCTACCGCGCAAGCGACCGCTAGATAAGTCTTCCCGGTTCCTGCCGGCCCGACGCCAAAATTGATATCATTATTTGCGATTTTTTTCAAATAATGTTGTTGATTGGCGCCCCTGCCTTTGATCACGCCGCGCTTCGTTTTGATCATCACCTGATGTTGAGCCACCGTTTCGGCCTTGACCGCATCAAGGGCTTCGTCGATGCTGGAGTCCTGCATCGATAGATGCACCTGCTCGGGTGTCAATAATTCCAGTTCGGTGCCGGCAAATAGCTTATGCATCACCGCGCAAGCCGCTTTAACCGCCTGCTCTTCACCGCTGACTTTGAAATGATTACCTCGATTGGCGATTTCCACCAGCATACGCTGCTCGATCTGGCGCAGATGGCAATCGAATTGGCCGCAAAAATTGGAGAGTCTGCTGTTATCGGCCGGCAACAGCGTAATTTCTTGAGATGACATCAATTGTTTAAGCCACCGCAGTTATTTTTGCGGTCGAAGATTCGACCATACGCCCGCGTAGAGAGTTAGGCAAGGCCTCGGCTATGTACACGTCGACGAATTGCCCTGATAATCGGGGATGACCGATGAAATTGACGACGCGATTATTTTCGGTTCGACCCTGCATTTGTAATGGATTCTTTTTTGAAGGACCTTCAACCAATACCGTTTGCACGGTGTCGACCATGCTCGCCGAAATTTGGGCGGCCATTTCGTTGATACGGTTTTGCAAGCGTTGCAAACGCTGCTTCTTGACTTCGAGCGGAACATCGTCCGGCAAATCGGCAGCGGGCGTACCGGGCCTTTGACTGTAAATGAAACTGTAGGAAAGATCGAATCCGATGGTCTCGATCAAATCCATCGTATCGTCGAAGTCCCGATCGGTTTCTCCCGGAAAACCGATGATGAAATCGGAAGATAGAGAAATATTCGGTCGAACCTCGCGCAATTTGCGAATAATTTCGAAATAGTAGTCGCGCACATGGCCTCGCTTCATTTTTTTCAAAATCGCATCGCTACCGCTCTGCACCGGTAGATGCAGATGATCGACTAATTGCGGGA
>SLIO01000053.1 GCA_007135635.1 Methylomicrobium sp.
CGAACAAAGCCAAGCCAATCAGCCTGAAAACCGAAACCCGGCGTTTAATAACGACAAAGACCAGCGTTAGTGCAAACAACGACCAGAGAATCGACACCCCCCCGGAGCGCAAGCCGGGAACGTATTGATACAGCGCCGAATTGATTTCCAGACTCAGAAATACGAACAGCAGCACCAGGGCGGTACCGGCCGACCATCGCTGAATATTCCCGGTCTCTCCATCCGCCGACAGGCGCCGGAATACAAACACGAAAAAACCGATGATTGCGCCAAAATCCAACAGCCGCATCAACGCCAATTGAAACGAAAAAGGCCCGCCGTAACGCATAGTCCATAACTTATCGCCGTCGGCCATATATTCCTGAGCCAATCCCCACGACGGCAAATCGAACAGCAGCAGTTTAGCCAAAACCACGACCAAGCATAGTTTAAAACCATTCAACAACCATGAGCCGGGTTCGGATAAATACCTCAGCAGCAACAACAAACCCAACGCCAACCACACCAGCGTCAACACCGGCAATTGCAGCGGCGGATATAAATAGCCGAAACTGCGGTACAACTCCAATTGCATCACGATAAAGAGCAGCGCGACAGCCATTATCACAAAGGCTTGCATCGCTCGGCTATCCTTTAACCACAGCGGCGCATCGTTTTCTTCGCGGCAAGTCAGCGTCGATGCCTGCACTGGTTTTTCAATCAGCTTGAAGGCCAAAGCCAGCGATCCAATCGGAATACCGAAGCTGATAACCCGCTCCAGCAAGCCGCGCAAAAAATCGCCAAAGGCTTGTTCCCGTCCGATCGTCGCGCCGTATTGACCGGGTAAATCGATAAAACAAAAGCGTGCCAGTACGACGAGATACAGCAAGAATGCGACCTGCCGTAAAAACGCGCTACGCATCTTGCCTGCCATCCACAGCATAATAAAGGCCTGCACCGACCAACTGACGGTAATCCACTGATCGGAGAGCAGCAGCGGTAAGGTGATCGTGACAAAAAACGCCGCAAGTCCGATGAAACCGAGCATCAGCTCCCGATCTCGCACATCGCGCGCCAAACAGTAATAGACATGACCGATATAAAAGGCCGCCAGCGCAATCGTAACCCAGGCCACTTCGAGATCGCCGTAGGCATCGAGAATGAGATAACGCGCGGTCAGGAAAAAAATCGCGACATTGACGATCAAGGCCAACACATCCAATAGCGTCGACTTGACCCGGCGGACCAGGCAGAACAAAAAGACCATCGTCGAAAACAAAACGAAAAATGCGGTCAGAAACGGCATGACTTGCAGAAAATAAGCCGTCTCGTATTGATTCATTGCACTCAAGAACAACAAATAATTGAAGAAAAAGCACAAAAAGTTTAGTAAATGCCACTGCTTATAGCCGTTGATCGCAAGCAGACCGATACCCAGCAACAGCATGTAACTAAACAAACCGACAAAATTGACCTCACCGGTAGACAGCAGAATCGGCGTACAATAACCGCCGACGATCGCGAAAATCGCTACCAGCACCGAGTTCAACCGAACGGCCAATATAGCGGCACACGCGGTCACCAAGATCATTAGCGCGAATGCCGGATACATCGCCACTAACCGGTAAAAACTGAACGCGGCGAACACGCTGAAATACAGTACCGCGATTCCGCCGCCGAGTAGCCCTTGGCTGAACAAATGATACTTACCGAAGGCCAGCCGTACGCCCCCGACGATCATCCCAACACCGGCCAACACCGCCAGGCCGACGCGCGCATGTTCGCCGAGCAATTCGTTATCGATAGAATATTTCAGAAAAAAGCCGATGCCGGTTACCAAAATGATAATGCCGATGCGCAACAACCAATTACTGGCAACCGCATACTCGACCGACACGCCCTGCGGCCGATGCACTTCGCCTACGACGATCCAATTCCAGATTTCCCGGAGGATTTGTTTTGCAGCCAGTTCGAAGCGGCTGGGTTCTGTAGCTTGCCGAACGCTACCCTGCCAAGGATCTATTGAAGCCGATTCCGGAACCGGCTCGGAGATTATTATCGCCTCCGGTTCATCACTTGGCTGAGCGGTCTTGGTATGCGCCCAATCGAAATACTCGGGCTCCGGCACCGCAACCGCTTCGACATCACCGGCTTGCGGCGCAGGCTCGGCCGGTTCGGCAAAACGCTCCAGCAACTCCTCGAGTCTATTGTTCTGTTCGTTCAGCTTGCCGGCCAATTGATCCAGAGACCGGCCGATTTCATACCGGTAACGATTTTGTCGCGTCAACAGCACCGCAAGCATGAGCAGCATAGCTCCCGGCACCAGTATCAAAACCAGTATGATAAATCCGAAAAAATCGTCCAATGAAACTCCTGACAGAACCGACTTAAAATAGGTTAGTCAAAGCATAGCCACTAGCGTCAGAATTACCAAACATAACCCGCTTGCGACAAAAGAACTTCCTACATAATTACTAGTACTATTCATGAGCTAATTAAAACTGTACGGAATATTTCTAAAATATTCTCGCCCATTAGGCGATC
>SLIO01000137.1 GCA_007135635.1 Methylomicrobium sp.
AACCCTCAACAAGGCTCATAGTTCCAGGACGTTATTTATTATGAAATCCTTAATATGTTATTGATAGTCGTGTGGACTAAATAAAACTTTGTACATTGAAATGATTGTATTTATTTCCCGTCTTTCTCAGATTGCTCTTTTCCTTATCTTATCCGAGCAAATTCGTTTGTTAAATTATCATTAATTCTCATGCACTTGCTTTAGTTCTTAGAGCAAGTAGTTGTTGTGTAAAATTTATTTTGCTAATATCGGCCGTTAGGAAATGAAATCAAGAAAGTATTCAGAATGAACGATACAAAAAAAGCTTGTGACTTATGTGGTCTAACGGTGGAAACGCCGGGGTTCACGTTGAAAACCAAAGAAGGTGATAAAGATTTTTGTTGTGAGGGATGTAAAGGAATTTATCAGATGTTGCACGAGGATCAAATTCTACCTGAGTCCGAAAAATCCGAGTAAGCCTAACGAATAAAGTTAGATTTTGTAGGCAACGCGAACCAAAATCTGAACTTCTATCATTAAAATGAAAATTTAAGGAAAAGACTATATGAAACATGTGCACGGCAAAACCGCACAACAGGGGATGAATTCCATGTCTAAAGAAATTGTTAAAGGCTCCATGGCTTCCGCGACGGTTCAAGGCGGAAGCAAATTGCTCGGTAAAGCGGCGAAGCATCCGTTGCTGGTTTTCGGCTTAGGCGTAGCTGCAGGTTATCTGATCTATAAATACCGCAAGGAAATTATTTCGGGAACCACGAAAGCGGTCGATGCCGGGAAAGATTTTGTTTTGCAACAAAAAGAAAATTTAGAAGATATCGTTGCCGAAACAAAAGAATAATAGCTTATAGGTCGAAACTGTGGTCAATCCATCTTGGATAGATGAATGTTTGCTATACTTCGGCGATGTTTTGTTATCGCAAGATTATTTTATTCGACGCTGGTAAGTATATAAGCGATAGTATTTACGTAGTAATGGGTAAAAGGGTCGAATAGAAGTCCGCGAATTTTTATGCGGAGTATTTAACGGGTGTTCTGTACTGATTTGTCGGAACACCCGTTTTTGTTTCTACTAAGGCAATGTTTGAATTATGGCTATCCAAAGAAATTTTGTGTTGCGTTATCGGGAGAGCGGACACGTCAGGTTTCAAGTCCCCTCAGAAGCCTGCGATTCCTCTGTGGCTAAAGCGTTGACCGAAAAGTTGCTTGAGCTCGACGGCGTGTATCGGGTCGTGTTGTACCGGCGGCAGAAAAAATTATCGATACGTTTTCAAGAAACGATTTGCGAATTCGAATCACTCGTCAAGCAGTTGTATCAAATTCTGGCGGATAGTGAGAAATCGGGGGTTTTTAATCCGAAGCCAATGGCCGAATCGAGTCTGTGGAAGGGGTGCGCGATTCGTAATAAAGCCAAGCCGGGACCCCTCAGTTGGTTTAAACAAAAATACACCGATGCCAAAGATACGGTGCATGCGGCTAAAGTCGTCGGAAAAATCGGTTTAAAAAAACCCAAGGCTTTTTTAAACGATCCTGAAAAAGCCGTTATTGACTTTTTGAACGATATTTTAGTGCTGTTTCTGATCAAGTTGCATTGGCAGCACATTACTCAGCAATGGATCGTGAAGCCATTTAAATATCGTTATGAATGGATGGCGATCTTTTATATGTTTTATTTATTGATACGGTCACGTAAAAAATAAATTCTTTATTTCTATGCCGTCCTGTGCGGCATATTTTTCAAATCGCAGCGATTGTTGTTATTCACTGGCTTGATATTACTGTCTAAATCGATATGGATTCCCAAAACGCGACTTTTAAAAACTTCCGGCTTGTTCATCAATTATCCCGGCGTATTCGGATTGAATCTTCAATATTAAAAAAAGACCAAGAACGGGGTTATATTTTTGAAATCCTGCTAAAAAAGCGCTCGGAAATCAAAGCGGTACGTTCAGTTTTTTCGCTGGGTTCGGTCGTGATCGAATTTGACCCGGCCAGTCTACCGAAAAAGAACTTACTGATTCTGATCGATGCGGTACTCGGTAATATAGCTCATAAACAAAGCATCGATCACCAGGCAAGAAAGAAAGACTTTGACGGTCCGATGCAAGAAATCGATCTTGCCGTCGAAGGCATGACTTGCGCGTCTTGCGCTTTGCTAATCGAAATGGTGCTGAAACGCGATCCGGCAATTAAGCAAGCCAGCGTCAATTTCGGCACCGAAACCTTAACCGTCCATGGGCAGCTCGATAGGGACGGAGTCAGTGCAAAAGTGGCGTCGCTCGGTTATAAAACCTATGCGATGGATACCTTATCGCAACGCAAAATTCTGATTGAAAAAGAACAACAACGTATCTTGACGGCACGAAGCCGTTTCGTTTGGTCGGGCATATTGAGCTTACCGGTTGTTGCGGTTGGCATGAGCATGCCGTCGTCGCGCTGGTTACATTGGCTGCAGTTCGGGCTGACGACGCCGGTCGTATTTTGGTCGGGCGGGCAGTTTTTCAGCAAGGCCTTGCGTTTGGCGAA
>SLIO01000028.1 GCA_007135635.1 Methylomicrobium sp.
CCTGATTAGCAAGATGCTTCAGCTTGCCGAAGCCAAGTGTCCGAGCAGGGGCCAGTCGTAGTCGCAAAAACTACAATATGCTGTTACCCAAGCTCCAGCTTGGGTAACCTGTTCAGGAGTAAGTATTCAGTCCCCCTCTTTGAAAAAGAGGGGCTAGGGGAGATTTTTTTAAATAAATCCCCCTCAATCCCCCTTTTTCAAAGGGGGAGGCTAACAATTACGCCTGAACTGCGGTAATTTGCCAACGGGGTCTGAATACTTACGTTCAGGAAGCTCTAGCTTCCTGACAATCAAGAAAAATTGAACGAGCGAGTCGGGGTTGATTGAGAGTAAGCGGAGGTTGTGTCGGTCTCAGGAAGCTGGAGCTTCCGGGGGTGTCTTTCCCAAGCTGGAGCGTGGGAAAGAGCGTGCTGTGGGTTAGCCGTTTTTAGCTTGACGCGCATGGATTACGAACCCCGTCCTGCTAGGGATATGCTGATCTTTGGGCTTTAGCTGAAAAAACTTGCTAATCAGGTCTATCTTTGCCGAAATTTGATTAGCAATGTGGCGTATATTGACTCTGTTCATCAAGGCTACATCGAGCCGGCAAACCTCCTCCATATAAAAGACCAACACCCCAATTCCATTGAAAATGCTTTATCATAGCGCACTCGAAACAGCATACTCATACGGCCGATAATAATAATGAACACCCCGTCACTCTCCTTACAAGACCGCAGACTCTCGCTCATTCTGCTTTTCGCCGCGACGCTATTCACCAGCGCCACACTGATGTTTAGCCTACAACCGATGTTCGGCAAGCTGATTTTACCTAAATTGGGCGGCACGCCCGCGGTTTGGAATACCTGCATGGTGTTTTATCAAAGCATACTATTTCTAGGTTATATGTATGCGCATTTTTTATCGACACGCCAAGACACTCGGCGACAGCTTCAGATCCATGCCGCCGTCCTGTTCATCAGTCTGGTGATATTGCCGGTCGCCTTGCCGGATAATCTATCGCCTCCAACCGAGACCAACCCGACGCTATGGCTGCTTGGCACACTATTCCTTGCGATCGGTCTGCCCTTCTTTGTCGTTTCGACCACAGCGCCGCTGTTGCAAAAATGGTTCGCGCAAGTCGGCCACCACACCAGTCACGACCCTTATTATCTTTATGCCGCAAGCAATGCCGGCAGCCTGTTGGCCTTATTAAGCTACCCGTTTGTGATCGAACCGAATATCGGATTGGCTTCGCAACAAATCGCTTGGAGCGGAGGCTATGCAATCTTATGTTTGATGATTGCCGGTTGCGGTTGGAGCTTGTGGCAAAACAAGCCGCGAACGGACGCATCGGCACAGGAAGACATCCTGCTGTCCCCTGAGCTCGACAACAAAACCCGCTTACATTGGCTCGCCTTGGCCTTCGTGCCGTCGAGCTTACTGTTGGGCTTGACTAACTTTATCAGCACCGATATCGCATCGGTGCCGCTGCTGTGGATCATTCCGCTAACGCTCTATTTGCTGTCTTTCATCATCGTGTTTTCGAAATGGAACCTAAAAACACATCCGATCATGACGGCACTGCAGCCGGTAATATTGCTACCGTTTATCGCTTATTCGTTCATCAATCCGGCAATCTTGCCCTATTGGCTCGATCTGGTACTACATTCAACCGCTTTTTTTCTGGCCATCATGGTTTGTCACGGCGAACTAGCCAGACTACGCCCCCACACGCGGCATTTGACCGACTTTTATTTGATCATGTCGTTCGCCGGCATGCTCGGCGGCATGTTCAACACCTTTGTCGCACCGTTCGTTTTCAATGCGGTTTACGAATATCCAATCATGATCATTGCGGCATTACTGCTGCGTCCCGGACTGGATATTTCGACCGGTTATCGCTGGACTATGCAAGCCGTTTTTCCGGCCATCGTGATTGCCTGCGGATTGATCATCTATTTAACGGTCGACGATCTACTGCAGCATCTGGACACAATCGGCACGGGCTTGATTCTATTGGCCGGTTTGACTTATGCATTCAGAAATCAGCCTTTATCGTTGGCTTTGCTCGCGGGAACGTTAATTTTCTTCACGCAGGGCCTACATGGTTTGGTGTCCAACACGATTTTTCAAGATCGAACTTTTTTTGGCGTACTGTCGGTGCGTGAAAATGTTTTACTCGACGAAGAAAACCGTCCGGAAAAATACCGCGAGCTGTTTCATGGCACGACCAAGCACGGCGCGCAACGCTTAGCTGCCCATTTGGAAACCGTTCCATTGACCTATTACAGCCGCCCCGGACCGATGGGTCAGTTATTTAAAAGTTACGACGAACAAAACGGCGATTGGGTCGTCGGCGCGGTCGGCCTCGGCGCCGGCGCGTTAGCCTGTTATGCCAAGGACAATCAGCAATGGACTTTTTACGAGATCGACCCGTTGGTCGTCGAAATTGCCGAAAACCCGGACTATTTCACTTATCTGAAACGCTGCGCCCGCAATTTGACCCATAATATCGGCGATGCTCGCCTATCGCTTGCG
>SLIO01000205.1 GCA_007135635.1 Methylomicrobium sp.
CATTCTATCGCGGGAGCTGATATTTCATTATGTTACCTGATTAGCAAGATGCTTCAGCTTGGGTAACCTGTTCAGGAAGCTCTAGTTTCCCGACAATCAAGAAAGATTGAACGAGCGAGTCGGGGTTGATTGAGAGTGAACAGAGGTTGTGTCGGTCTCAGGAAGCTGCAGCTTCCGGGGGCGATTTCCCAAGCTGGAGCTTGGGAAAGAGCGTGATGTGGCTTGTGGGTTGGCCGTTTTTAGCTTGGCGCGCATGGCTTGCGAACCCCGTCCTGCTAAGAATATGCTGATCTTTGGGCTTTAGCTGAAAAATAATTTTTGACTAAAGTGTTTTTTAATACATTAATTAATCAAGATTTGTTATAAAGAGCGGCGCATGCCTAAGATGTACCGATAATGCATCCGGCGAACAGTTACGGAACTGTCACCGGATTTTTTTTGTCTTTAACCAACAGTCCAGAAACAGGGAAGGTGTCCCTTGAATACCGAAATCAACCGAAACCATGGATATTTCATGAATATTAATTACAAACTTGTTGGTTCACTACTGGCAATCTCTTTGCTACTTGGATTTGTTTTTAGCGATGCACTGGTCCACATGGAAACATACTGGCAACGTGAAGAGTATAGCCACGGTTATTTGATACCGCTGATTTCGTTTTGGTTTATTTGGGAAAATAGAGCGGCGCTAGCGAGGCTTGTTGGGCAGGGGAGTTGGACCGGATTTATTTTAGTCGCGGCGGGTTTATTGTTAGGTTTGATAGGTGAATTGGCGACGCTGTATACGATTACCCAGTACGCTTTTTTAGTGGTCTTGTTCGGTGTTTGTTTGGCGTATACCGGATGGCGAGGTATGCGCTTACTTTGGTTTCCGTTGACCTACCTGATTTTCATGATCCCCTTGCCGAATTTTTTATATAACAATCTGTCATCCGAATTACAGTTGATTTCGTCGCAGCTTGGTGTAGCGGTAATTCGACTGTTCGGCATTAGTGTTTTTTTGGCGGGTAATGTCATCGACTTGGGTAATTATCAATTACAAGTCGTTGAGGCCTGTAGCGGTTTACGCTATTTGTTCCCATTGGCCAGTTTCTGCTTTTTATGTGCCTATTTTTTCAGGGCCAAGTTGTGGATGCGTATCGTGATTTTTTTGTCGACGCTCCCGATTACCGTTTTAATGAACAGTTTCCGCATCGGCGTGATCGGCGTCCTTGTTGAAAATTGGGGTATCGAGCAGGCCGAAGGGTTTTTACACGATTTCGAAGGATGGGTTATTTTTATCGGTTGTTTAGGCGTGTTGTTCGTTGAAATGTGGCTGATGGTCAAGTTGTTTTATCGGGATAAAAAGTTTTCCGAGGTTTTTGTCATCAAGGCAATGCCGCACGACGAAAACGCGTCATCCCCTAAGGTCGAATCGAATAATGACAGTCTATCTACGGCATTACCCAAGCCTTATCTAGCGGCGGCAGTGCTTCTGTTGTTTACCGTGCCTGTATCGTTATTCATTGGGGATAGGGAAGAATTAACACCCGATCGTGCCAGATTCACCAACTTTCCTTTACAAATCGATGATTGGCGCGGTGTAGAAGTCGGTATGGGACAGGAGTATATCGATACTCTTAAATTCGACGATTATATTGTTGCGAATTACACAAACCATCACATACATGAGCCCATTAATTTTTATGTGGCTTATTATGCCTCTCAGCGAAAAGGGGCTTCCGCGCATTCACCTAAGTCATGTATGCCGGGTGACGGTTGGCGAATAGGCGATTTCACGCAACGAGTGATTCCCGGGGTCGATGCCATGGGCGGTAACCCGTTAAGAGTTAATCGTGCCCTAATTTCCAAAGGCGAAAGCCAACAATTGGTCTATTATTGGTTTCAACAACGAGGCCGGGTTATTACGAATGAATATTTAGTGAAATGGTTTTTGTTCTGGGATGCGTTAACTAAACAGCGAACCGATGGAGCGTTAGTGCGATTGGTTATTTCATTGAATAGCGGCGAAGATGCGTCGGATGGCGATAAAAAACTCGATGCATTTTTACAGGCCATTTATCCGCGATTATCCTCTTATGTGCCGAATTGATTGAGATAGACTTTGTTTTTGCCATTCGTGGTTTGCGTTTGCGTAGCGCTATGAATGGCCTTTTACCGTGTACTAATTTTTGTTTTTTTCATCCCCAATTATGACCAATCCGATAAAAGTGTAGAGTTTATCACGGTATATTTTTCCCATGTAACACTAAACTAAGATTCGTTTGGTTTAATTGCACCGCCTTTAGCATTTTTTTGATGAGTCTTATACGGTGTTGATTACGCCGGTTAGACCCTGCTGCAGCTGGGGCTTGGTCCTTAGGAACGAGCATGAAATAACTTAGACAACTGTTAGAAGGGGGTACGGTTGCTCGATTGACAGGTGTCGGCGGCAGGGCAGATTTTTGCTCCTGCAAAATCTGCATTCACGCCATCCATAGCGCTTGCAGATTTTTGCTCCTGCAAAATCTGCATTCACGC
>SLIO01000334.1 GCA_007135635.1 Methylomicrobium sp.
CTGTCTAGAGAACGCGCGGCTAATCCAATTTATCCTGTTTAGGGTGTCGGAAATCAATCGACACACTGGAGACTCTAGCGAACTCCACGCCATACTGGAACGGCAAGCCTACCGACTGGCCTATTGGCATGTAGCCGGGGATGAGATCAATTATCGCCGGTTTTTCGACATCAACGACCTAGGCGGACTCCGAGTCGAGGACACAATGGTTTTCGTTGCTAGCCACCGGCTTATCCTGAGTCTCGTCGAACAAGGCAAAGTCCAAGGATTACGCATCGACCATGCCGATGGCTTGCATGATCCGGTGGCCTATTACCGGCGCTTGCAATCGGAAAATATGTCTCTTTCCGATAAGGATGGTGCTAAGAAAATTGCGCCTCTTTATATCGTCGCCGAAAAAATCGTCGCAAATTATGAATACTTGAACAGCGACTGGCCCATTCACGGGACAACCGGTTATGAATTTGCCGCGATCGTCAACGGACTGTATATCAACATGGCCGCCGAAAAAGCATTGACCCGAACTTATACGCGTTTTGTCGGACATAAGCGGGATTTCGATGAGATTCTCTATCAAGCCAAAAAGCATGTCATGGACACGTCGCTGGCCAGCGAGCTCAACATGCTAGCGATTCAACTCAGCAGAATCGCCGAAGCCAATCCTAAGACACGTGATTACACTCTCAATGCTTTACGCGATGGGCTTAAGGAAACCGTAGCCTGTTTTCCTGTCTATAGGACTTATATCAACAGCTTAAACGTGCGTAAAGAAGATAGTCAATATATCGACTGGGCCATTCAACAGGGGCGTCAACGCAGTCGTGCATCCGACATAACGATATTCGGCTTTATCCATGACGTTCTATTATTGCAAACCGGAGACTCGAAAGTTTTAAGCAGCGATTTATTGAAATTCGTCATGCGCTTTCAGCAATATACCGCGCCGGTCATGGCCAAAGGCACCGAAGACACCGCTCTCTACGAGTACAACCGGCTAGTTTCATTAAACGAGGTCGGTAGCGATCCTAGACATTTCGGCAACTCGGTCAATGCATTCCATCATTTCAACCAGGAACGTGCGCGAAAATGGCCGCATAGCTTATTATGCCTGTCCAGTCACGACACTAAGCGAAGCGCCGATATGCGTGCCCGTATCAATGTACTGAGCGAGATTCCACAGCAATGGCATGAAGCGGTATTTCGTTGGCATCGAATCAACCGAATTAGGAAAGATAAAAGCGAATCGGTAATCGCACGTAACGACGAATATCTATTTTATCAAACGCTGGTCGGCACTTTTCCCCTAGGGGAGTTAAACGAGTCTAAGTTATCCGCGTATCGAGAACGGATTGAAAATTACATGATCAAAGCCGTACGCGAGGCCAAGCAATTGACTTCTTGGATGAATCCGAACACCGCTTACGAGAAAGCGGTTAGTCTATTTGTCAAACGTTGCCTGAACGAAACCCACACAACGCCTTTTTTGCCGGATTTTCTCGAATTCGAACATAAAATTCGTCCGGCGGGCTTATTCAATGCCCTATCACAAACACTGCTGCTATTAACCTCGCCCGGCGTGCCGGATAACTATCAAGGCAACGAGAACTGGCGGTTCTCGCTGGTCGACCCGGATAACCGCAGGCCGGTAGACTTTAATCTCAACGACATTATTCTAAACGAACTCGATAACCAAACTAGCCAAGATCGTGCCGATTTACTGAAAACTTTACTGGAAACGATCGAAGACGGGCGCATCAAATTATTTGTGGTTGCGCAAACGCTACGTTTCAGACGTAGGTATTCCGACCTATTTCAAAATGGCGATTACATCAAGCTCGATTGCAGTGGAACGCAGGCCGAACATACCGTCGCCTATGCCAGAAAAACGCAAGATCAATGGGCTCTCATCATACTGCCTCGACTGACGACAAGCTTGCTGGATAACGACACCTACCATTTCCGCCCGAAAATTTGGCAAGACACTTGCCTTGAATTGCCGCAAGACTCGCCTTCGAGATTTTACGATCTGTTCAGCCGAAACGCTTTGACGGCAAAAGATGTTAACGGAAATCGTCTACTCAACTTAGGCGAAGTATTCGAATGCTTTCCATTCGCTTTATTGACCAATCTTGCGCCGGACTAAGCCAATCTTACGATGCGCTTCGCTAATCAAAATAAGGCTTATTTCATCACCTATTGAATAAAGAACAATGCTCCGCCCAAGCCGACCGAACAAAACAATGCCCCGCCTACTCTAAAACCGAGCGCACAACCGCCGATGCTCAATGCCATGATACTCTTAACGACCGAATTGACTGCCACCGCGATCAAAATGGCCAATACCGCGGCATCGATTGCCAAACCTTCTTGACTCATGCGCGACATCGACAGCGTAATCGGGTCGACATCGGTAATTCCGGAAATCGCCGCGACAAAATAGACTCCAGTATCGCCAAAGTAAATGTGCAGCATTCTCGCGATGAATAAAATAGCGAGCAACAACACCCCGAATTTCAGC
>SLIO01000172.1 GCA_007135635.1 Methylomicrobium sp.
CTATTGGTTTTTTTTGTGACGAGTTTCTCTTTTTGACTGGGGCCCGCACTAAGTTTCTCGGTTCATTTGACGGCTTGACGATGATAGGTTTTTCATGACCTATATCAAACATTTTAAGCGTTTGACCGATCAATATTTTGTAAGGTGGTTTAATTCCGTTCCAAGCGGCAAGCATCTGATAACCATGACCCGATCGAAACCCGATTGAATATAGCGTGTCGCCCGGTTGGACGACATAATAAGCTGAGTCGATGCTTGCTTTAGCCGGTTTGAGTGAAGATATGGGAGAGGTTGTCGCCATTTCCGAATCCGTTAGAACAACCTGCCCACAAGAAACGGTAGCCCCGGCGAGCATCAATACCCGCCAATCGAGGCGTGCGGCTAATTTAAATAAAAACATCAGACTACATATTTTAGTAATAAATCTTTCGCTTGATTGATTTTAGACGACAAATAACCGGACCCCCCCCGATCCGGGTGTAATTTTTGCATCAACTTTCGATGCGCGACAATAATATCCTGACGTGTTGCCCCTTGTTTTAACCCTAAAATCTCGTAAGCTTCTTCAACCGACATTGCGGCATTTCCAGGGCTCGAATAACCGCGTCCTTGGCTGTTTTGTTGCCTACCCGATTTAAACATAAACCAAAATTTCTGTAACGCCGGCGCATAATGCAGCAAAAACGGAGCAAGCCTAGACAAGACGGCAACCAAGATACCAAGCAATGCTATCAACCAATTCAACTTGCCTGTCGCGCCAAGGTATAGCAACACCAGTCCAAAAACAACAGCCCCCATCAGTTTGACATTGCGAGCTACAACCTCAGGAGGGCGCTTTAAAAAACCACGTAACAACCAAAAACCAACAGTTAGCGCCAATAACACCAAATAGATCCGAATCAAATTGTTCTCCGATTAGAATTTGGTCATAAATAACTTTCCAATATTTTATGGAGGGTTCGGTTCCTCGATTGACAGGTTTCGGCGGCAGGGCAGATTTTTGCTCCTCGGCAATTGCTCCTGCATCGCCTAAAGCGCCTACTGTTGGTGCCCTAATACACGCCATCCTTGGCAATCAGCCGCCGCCAAGCCTACATGAACGTATTCATGGCGTCCTGTCAAGCGAGTAACCGAACCCTCGACAAAGCCGATAGCTCCGGGAAGTTATTTATCGCGAAATCCTTACTGAAATAATTGCATATTAAACCTGAAGATCATATCTTAGTTCCGAATTCTTCACGATTACAAAAATTAGTCGACCATGCTACAAACTCAAATTCCTATCCTCGGTTTCGCGGCATTCAGCGGAACCGGTAAAACTACCTTATTGACACAACTGATACCTATTTTAAAAACTCATAAGTTACGGATTGGCTTGATCAAACACAGTCATCATAATTTCGAGATCGACCAACCGGGCAAGGATAGTTACCGACTTCGCAAGGCGGGGGCCATGACTGTGCTATTAGCATCAAAACAACGGCGCGCAATCATTACTGAAATCGAACCGGCTCAAGAACCTAAGCTTGCCGACCAACTTCAAATCATCGATCAAAGTAACTTGGACCTCATCCTAGTCGAAGGCTTCAAGGCTGAAATATTTCCCAAAATCGAAATCCATAGACCGGTGCTAAATAAACCTTTGCTCTACCTCAACGACCCCAGCATTATTGCTGTTGCATCGGATAGTCCACTCGAATTACCCAAACATTTACCCGGTTTCGATCTGAATAATCCGGACATCATAGCCGATTACATTTTAAACCGCTTCCTGGAGCGCAAGCATGATTGATGCCTGCATTCAAACAGAAGACCGCCTGCTGACCCTTGAGGAGACTCTGAATCGAATTAGATCGTCAATAGAAACGATAATCGACGCTGAAAAGGTTAATTTACACGATGCGTTAGGCAGAATTTTAGCGGAATCTATCCTATCGCCTGTCGACCTTCCTCATCACAATAATGCTTCAATGGACGGCTATGCAGTAGCCAGTTCCGATATCAAGCCCAGCCATCCATTCAGCTTAAACTTAGTCGGTACTTCATGGGCCGGACTCCCTTATCAAGGGAGTATTTTACCTGGGCAATGCGTCAGAATTTTTACCGGTGGCGTGATGCCGGAATCACTCGATACCGTTGTCATGCAAGAGCACGTGCAAAGAATCGGCGAAACCGTCCATTTTCCGGCCAAGGTTCAAGCCTTGCAAAACGTCAGAATTGCCGGAGAAGATATCGCAAAAAATTCCCGATTGATAATCGCACCGAAGCTGCTTTCCGCTGCCGACCTTGGTTTGCTAGCTTCAGCCGGAATTTATCAAGTCAACGTAAGACGCAAAATCAAAATTGCCTTCCTATCGACTGGGGATGAGTTGACTCCACTCGGTCAACCATTGACTCCTGGAAAAATATACGATAGCAATCGTTATATGCTGGGTGCATTACTAAAAGAAGAAGCCTTCTCTGCTACTGATTTAGGCGGTGTGCCGGACGATAAAGTCCAACTCGAAAAC
>SLIO01000358.1 GCA_007135635.1 Methylomicrobium sp.
ACAAGGCTTGTGCGCCAATTTCGGCTAATCCGGCCTTGGTTTCATTGGACAACTGCAAAATACCGGTGTCATTTTTTACAAAAATTTCGGTAGGTAACTCCATACCCATGACACGATAACCTGAGCGATGAAATGCCGATGCAATTTGATCGGAAACGATTCGACCGAAAGAAAATGATTGGCTCATATCATCCACATTGACTAACGAGTTAACGACAACCAAGCTTCCTCTAGGCAGTGGTTGTCTAATATGTTTCAATAACTCGTCAACCGCATCATAACTAACTTCCACCAGGTCGTCATCATCGATATCCTGGGCATAATAAACCCTATTACACCCACTTAGCGCGGTTACAGCCGAAATCAGCAAAACAACTGCTTGCTTTTTAAACATTAGGAATCTCCTTTTTAAATATGCAACTCATAAAAACTGAAAACCGTATCGCGGTCAATGCTTAATCGACATAATAAACAAAAATTTATACCCTTTGTCAGCCAAATTACGCCATCGGCTTGACACCCCCCACCTAAGGCTCACTGCCATTAAGTTAAGGTAAGTCCGTCATTCCGCGATGGACTGGCGGAATCCAGTGCCATGGATGTCAAGCTTTTGAGGCACACTATAGCCTGAATGCAAGCATTACTTATACTGTGATGCCTTAACTTAATGGAAGTGTCACCTAAGGCTAGGTGAGGGACTGTCAACATCCCCACAGAACACCTCGGCGCCCTCGATAAGTCGGTGCCAAAATTTAATGTACAAAAGGTATGCTATTTAGGGTAAATAGCAGCCCTATAATAAATCTATATGTATCGACAGAGTTAAGGCACAATACTTTCAATTAAACTTTCGAGCAATTATAGACCAGATAGAACTGTTTCAAAAAATACTACTCTTTTATAATTATCGAATCCGTGACAGGGTTATCCTAAATAACCTAATAGACCAACAACCAGCCGACCACTCTAAGCCAATGAAACAACCATTGCATACGTTTTTAATCGCATTGTCGATAACCCTTTTATTCTTGCCGAAAATATCGGCTGCCGAGCACCTGAGCGTTGAAGAATCGCTACGCGAGCGAATTGAATCCGCAGCCGAGATTCTTGATCTTTCAATCGATAACCAACCTTTAAATTCGCAAAAGGGGCTTATTAGCTTCTACACGGACAGACAATTTACTAAAGTTTGGCTTGCTAATGGTCAACCGACTCCGCAAGCGTATCAACTAATGCAAATACTGAATAGTGCGGATCAGCATGGTCTCAATAAAAGCAATTACCATGTCACGGCAATCAATGAACGCCTAGAAAGATTAAAAGCTCCGCTGGATGAATCCGAAATCTTGATACTCTCGGTCGATTTGGACTTATTACTGAGCGATGCTTTTCTGACTTACGGCGCTCACTTGGTTCAAGGACAAGTTAACCCGCAATCGCTGCAATCGAAATGGGATACCGGTCGACGTGCAACCGATATGGTCAAAATATTGACCGATGCGATCAACTCCAATTCGATTGAACAAAGCCTTAATGAGCTAATGCCGAAACAACCCGGCTACCAGTCTCTAATGCGAGCATTAGCCGATTATCGTGCGATCAAAGATCGGGGCGGCTGGCCTATGGTTACGGAAGGCCCCAGTCTTCACCCTAACGAGAACAACCCGCGCATCATCGAACTCAGAAAAAGGCTGGCCGCCTCGGGCGATTTACCTAAGGATACCGTTTTTGACAACAAAGAGTTCGACCGACCATTACAACAAGCAGTTAAATACTTTCAAAAACGCCACGGCCTGGAAGCCGACAGCATTGTCGGAAAAGGCACGCTTGCGGCTCTCAACATCAGCGTCGATCAGCGTATCGATCAAATTCGCGCTAACCTTGAGCGTTGGCGCTGGCTACCGGAAGATCTTGGTGCACGCCATATCATGGTCAATATTGCAGGATTCGAACTTGATTTTGTCGGTAACGGCGAAGTCTTACTGCACATGCCAGTCATAGTCGGTAAAAAATACCGAGAAACCCCGATATTTACCGGTTCGATGACTTATTTGGTCATCAACCCTTCCTGGTATGTTCCAAACAGTATCGCCGTCCAAGACAAATTACCGATTCTGGCCAGGGACCCCTATTACATCGAACGAAACCACATGAAGCTTTACCGTGGCTGGGGAGCCGATAGAACAGAAATAAACCCATTATCGGTCAATTGGCGGCAAGTAAACCCGAATAACTTTCCCTTTCGCTTGGTTCAAAAACCGGGACCGAAAAATGCCATGGGCAAGGTTAAATTCATGTTTCCCAATCCGCACAACGTTTATTTGCACGACACGTCGGAACCAAGTTTATTTAATCGGGTCGATCGTACATTCAGTTCCGGCTGTATTCGTGTCGGCAAACCTTTTGCACTGACCAACCTAGTGCTTGAAAACAATTCACGTATGACACCGGACGCTATTCAGGAGGCCTTCGACCAAAGCGATCAAAAAACCGTTACGCTACTTAACC
>SLIO01000051.1 GCA_007135635.1 Methylomicrobium sp.
ATTAAGCGGGATTACCGATTATTTTTTGGGCGGTGAGGACAATACCGACCCGCCGAGCGAACTGACGGCCTATGAACCTGAAATTGAACTGGAGTATCTCTGGAAAGAGTCGGTCGGTTCAGGAGCCGGTGAGAAATTTTTAAAATTGATACCGGCCGTTCATGACGGAAAAATTATTGCTGCCGATAAAAAAGGCAGGGTTTCAGCATTGGATTTAAAATCGGGTGATGAGGTTTGGGAAGCCGATACCGAGGCTAAGTTTGCCGGAGGGCCAGGCGTTTCCGATTCGACCGTCGTGCTCGGTACCAGCGATGGTAATGTTGTGGCGCTGAATATGGCCAATGGTTCGGAACGCTGGATCGTTCCGGTTTCTAGCGAAGTAATTTCAGTTCCCGTCATTTCCCAAGGCATTATCGTCGTCAGAACCACGGATGGCAGAGTGATGGCGTTCAATGAAACCGATGGGTCCACACTTTGGGAGTACGAACTTAGCGTTCCTGCGTTGAGTATCCGCGGCACCGGCGCGCCGATTGTGCTCAATGAAAATGTTATCTGCGGGTTTGCGAACGGAAAATTATTATCGTTGAGGCTAACCGATGGGAAGCATATCTGGGAAACCAGTATTGCGATTCCGGGCGGGCGTACCGAAATCGAAAGACTGGTCGATTTAGTTGTCGACCCGGTCGCATCCGATGGCGTGATTTTTATTGCCAGTTATCGTGGTGGAGCGAGTGCGGTGCTGGAGCAAAACGGCGATGTTATTTGGCGTAATGCGGACGTTTCGTCTTATAGCGGTATGAGCCATGATTGGCGTTATCTTTATATCAGTGATGTCAACAGCGATGTGTGGCAACTCGATCAACGTAACGGTGCTTCGTTATGGAAGCAAAGCGATTTACATCAACGTAAACTCACGGCGCCGGTAGCCTACGACAATTATGTCGTGGTCGGTGACTACGAAGGATATCTGCATTGGTTGTCTAAAAGTGACGGCCGGCAGATGGGGCGCATTCGGATTACCGATGCGGCGATCGACGCACAGCCGGTCGTCGTTGACGACGTGCTGTATGTCTATGCAAAAAACGGCGTTCTTGCCGCATTAAAGGCACGGTTATTATAAATATGTTACCTGTGATTGCCCTGGTTGGGCGCCCCAATGTCGGTAAATCGACATTATTCAATTATTTGACACGCAGCCGTGAGGCCTTGGTCGCCGATTATCCCGGGTTGACTCGAGACCGACAATACGGTCGTGTCAAACGCGGCCAACGCGATTGTTTGGTCGTCGATACCGGCGGAATTGCCGATGATGCGGACGGAGTCGACAGTTTTGCCAAACAGCAAGTGCAAGTCGCCCTCGATGAGGCCGATGTGGTTTTTTTTATCGTCGATGCACGCGAAGGGCTCAGTGCCTCCGACTTAAGTATTGCCGAAAATCTTAGAAAACTCGATAAGCCGGTTGTCTTAGTTGTCAATAAGATCGATGGCGTTGACGCGAATGCGGCTGTTGCCGATTTTTATGCGCTGGCACTTGGCGAGCCTTATAAGATTGCTGCGACACACGGACGTGGCGTTTTCGAGTTATTGGCGCATGTCGATGAATTGCTGCCTATCACCGAGGATGAGGCCGAGGCCGAGATCGATACCGGAATTGGCATTGCAATCGTAGGACGGCCTAATGTCGGTAAATCGACTTTGGTTAACAGATTGCTGGGTGAAGAAAGAGTCGTCGTCTTCGATGAGCCGGGCACTACGCGCGATAGCATCTATATTCCGTTTGAGCGTAGCGGTCAAAAATTTACGTTGATTGATACCGCAGGCATGCGCCGGCGGTCTAAAATTGCGTTGACGATTGAAAAGTTCAGTGTCATTAAATCATTGCAGGCGATTGAGAAAGCCAATGTCGTGATTTATTTGATCGATGCCGCCGAAGGTGTGACCGATCAGGATGCGCATTTGTTGGGACTTGTCTTGGAAGCAGGGCGGGCACTGATTATTGGCTTGAATAAATGGGATGGCTTGAGTTTTGATCAAAAGGAACTGATTAAGCGACAACTGGACATCAAATTGTCCTTCCTCGATTTTGCGCAAAAACATCCGATTTCCGCTTTGCATGGTAGTGGGGTCGGTAAATTGTTCGATGTCGTGCATGAGTTATATGATGCGGCAATGATCGACATGTCGACGCCGGTGCTGACCAATTTTTTGAAGGATGCGGTGACCACACACCAACCGCCGTTGGTTCATGGGCGGCGCATAAAATTAAAATATGCGCATCAAGGCGGCAGGAACCCCCCTGTCGTGGTTATTCACGGTACGCAAACCGATGCGTTACCGGGATCGTATAAACGGTTTTTGATGAATTATTTCCGTGACCGTTTGGGTCTTAAAGGGACGCCAATTCGTCTCGAATTCAAGTCGCCGGTCAATCCGTTCGCCGGAATCAAGAATAAGTTGACCGACCGACAAGTCAAGAAAAAGCAAAGACTGGCCAAGCATACGAA
>SLIO01000092.1 GCA_007135635.1 Methylomicrobium sp.
GTGGTAATAAAACGAATATTGTTTTGTGGCTCTGTTAGTGGTACCAGACTTTTAGTCGGCGCTTCATCGATATCTAAGTTTAACTGAAAAACACCCTGTATCTCTCCAGTCGTTGCCGAGCTAGTTAAACTGAGGGGCTCAAGGCACTCTTCCAACAAATTGAATAGCGTATTCATTTCGCGAACTCTAAAACAGTCGGTATCACAGCACGAAAAAACCAGCAATTGCTTGAAGATGCTTGCGATCGTTTTATGCTTTACATGACTCAAATTCACCGCAATATTGATAAGCTCAAGGGTTTCCGCTCTCATATAATTACGGTAACAATTTAACCAAAAGCCTTTCTGTACGCTAGCATAGACTTGGCTTGTATGCCGTAAAACTTGACTCGCGGCGTACATTGCCGAAAATAATATTTGTGCTTGTTCCTGCTTTGTCCAACTAATACCTACCGATTCGAGCTGATGACTCAAATCCGAAAAATTCATCGTCAATTGTGTATAAACCGACACTAAAATTTCGACATTCGAAGTTTCTTCTTCAGTTAGAGGAAAGCCACAATCCATATAAACGCATTCAAGCCTCTCGGCCACTTCATTAATCAACGGAATTGCTTGATACAGACATGTAAAGCGAAATCTAGGACTGATATCCATACTATTCATAGCATGAAAAGCCGAAGTCAGTTGATGACAAATCTCGTAACCATTTTTAGAAGACAGTAAATCCAGCCATTTCGCAAAAGATTGCTCATCAGGAGCAAATGGCATTGCTTCGTTTGTTGAGTTGGGTTGCAATCTGAATTTAAATTTATTCATTTTGTCCTTAATCATCGGTAAGTGTCATTGATCGAATGTAGTTTCTGCTATACTCAAATGCAGTTTAGACTATCAGTCGAACCAGTATTCCAATTTTTACTTTTGGCGAATGTTTTTTACGGAATCAACATGTCTTTATTGAATTTTTTTTTCAAGGATAACAAACAAGGTTCCGCGTGCAGCATTAACCCTAGCCCGATAACGGTCGAAACGCTGAAAACATTGATTCCCATTCGTAGTTTAAATGATGAAATGCTGGAGTCTTTCGCAACAGACCGGTACTCTGAGGTTTTTCCCGCCAACACTATTTTGTTCAACCAAGGCGAGCAAAACGACTCCGCTTATTTTTTATTGAAGGGAACGGTCATTATTTCCGACAGCGCCGGAAAAAATTATGAAGTCGAGGCCAATACCGCCCGCGCTAAGTTCCCTCTTTGTAGCGGAATCAAGCACGCCTTAAACGTCATAGCAAAAACCGACGTAAGTTTATTGAAAGTTTCGCATAACATTATGAGCGCAATGCCGTCGTCCTCCCAGCATCCCGCTCCGCTTAACATACCGAAAGAATTAGCCGATAACCGTTTATTGCAAGCTTTTTCACAGCATTATCTGGAAGAAGAAATGGATGTACCGTCGCTGCCGGATATTGCGTTTAAACTGCGCAAAGCCATTCAAGGTGATATTGGCGTGGCCGAGGCTGTTAAGATAATCCAATTGGATCCGGTCATGGCGGCGAAATTGATTCAAGTCGCAAACTGCCCGTTATACCTAACCGCAATTCCGGCTAAAACATGTTTCGAGGCGGTCAATAGAATTGGTTTAAAGGCAACCCAAAATTTAGTAATTTCACTCAGTCTCAAACAGATATTTCATTCCACAAATCCACTCATCAAAAAAATACTGGATAGGACCTGGAAGCAAAGCATCTACATCTCCTGTATTTGTTATGTTCTAGCCAGCGAAACTAAAAAAGTCAATCCGGAAGAAGCATTACTCGGGGGCTTGGTTTGCGATATAGGCATTGTCCCTTTTTTGAATTTTGCTGCAAATCTTCCAGAGGATTACTACAAGGAAGAATCTCTTGAGCTTGTCATTCCCTTTATAAGAGGCCTCGTCAGCACCTATGTCTTAAGAGAATGGGGCTTTCCCGAAGAATTATATGAAATACCGCTATATGCCGATGATTGGTATCAACATCGCGGCAACCAAATTTCCCTGATCGATATCGTCGTATTATCAAGATTACACAGTAAAATAGGCACACCGGAGATGGCTAGTTTGCCTGAAATAAGCTCAATACCGGCGGCAAGCAAACTAGACTGTATCCAACTCTCGCCGGAAAACTCTTTACATATTCTTCATGACGCGCAAACTAAAATTAACGAAGCCAAACGTGCTTTTTCAATATAGATACTATGCTCCTGAATCTATTTAAAAAAAATCCTATTGGAAAGACAAAGCAAGCCTCCGACAGGAAACAATCCACAACGGCGGCAATACTGCCTTCAAGAGTCAATCAATCGAGCAACAATATTAAACCGGTTAATATTCCGGTTAAATTTCTTAAAAGATTAATGCCTTTAGGACAATTGTTAATCGAAGAAGAGATACTAGCTTTAAAAATCCACATAGAAAATTTCACACCAGGGTCTGCCCTTTTCATTCGGGGTACCGAGGTCGACGCACTCGTTTATTTATGCAAAGGTACGGTATATTTAGAAACGACCAATGGCATTGGACAAGAAATTAACGAAGCTACTCTAAAAGCATTGTTTCCATTATCAAGCGGGGAATTCCACCAATTTACCGCCATTGCAAAATCGAATGTCACGGTCATCTATATTCCTAAAACCGTATTACTCCTTAACCGTAACCCGATTAATCCACTAAATAACCCGCTGATTGCCTCCGATTCGCTACAAAACAATCCATTTTTCCTTCGTTTTTACGAGCATTTTCAGAAGCACGATTTAAAAATCCCCAGCTTTCCCGATGTTGCTTTAAAACTTAGGCGATTGGCAATGCAAGACATCGGCATTGCTGAAGTCGTCAAGATCGTCAGTACGGATCCCGTTATCGCAGCAAAATTAATTCAAATCGTCAATAGCCCGATATATCGAACACTCAACCCAATTTCCAACTGTCATGATGCGGTTAATCGATTGGGGCTTAAAAACACCATAAATTTGGTTACAGCGATCAGTATGAAAAGTCTGATAAAGAGCGAAAATCCAGCAATCAAGAAGCGTATTCAGGAAAATTGGACACAGAGTATTAAGGTTTCGTGTATTAGCCATACGCTGGCGAACTTGACTCGCCAAGTCAACCAGGAAGAAGCATTACTAGCCGGGCTTCTGAACAATATCGGAACCCTACCCCTATTAATGTTTGCCGACCAATTGCCGGAAAGCGCTTTCACAGAGAGTGACCTTGACCAATGCATAAAGTCATTACAAGGCCAAATTGGCACGATCATTTTGGAAAGATGGGAATTTCCTGATAATCTCAAAACAGTTCCGGTCAAAGCAAGCAACTGGTTTGATTATACTGGCGAAACCTTACAACTAAGCGATATTGTGTTGCTAGCTAAATTCCATTACTTATTGACGCTACACGAACATAGAACTGAACTGCCTTTAATCAATACCTTACCGGCATTCCAAAAACTGGACTCTCAACTCTTGACTCCTGAACAATCACTGCAAATTTTACAAGACTCGAAGCAGCAAATTAGCGAAACAATGAAATTTTTTATGGCTTGATGCATGTCCAATTGGCTTACCAACTTTATCGATCATTTCACGGTTGATTCATCCGACTCCGAAAAATTCTCAGCGAATCAATCAGGTAACAGAACCAGACAAGTTACCGATGAATTAACCGCTAATAAACCATTCAAAATAAGCCGCATAAAACAACCAATCGAAGTACTAAAACAATTCGTACCGATAAGAAGCCTCGATGATTCGGCAATCGAGCTTTTGCAACAACGGACAAAAAGTTATCGCGCCGGCGATGCTATTTTCGTAAGGTGTCAAAGCAGCAATCCCAAAGTGATTTATTTGCACAAAGGAACACTAGAATTGTCCCCGTATTGCGAAAACACATATCAAATGAGTGCGGGTTCACCCTTGTCACATTTGCCAATAAACAGTGGCAAAACAAATGGATCCACGGCAATCGCGATAACCGACGTTGAAATCATCGAAATGTCGGACGGACTTATTCAACTTTGGACCGAGCAAAGTAAAGCGGACGCAACGCAACTGGAATTGATCGATATCGATTTACCTAAAGAAATCGAAGATAATGGTTTTTTTGCTGATTTTTCCCGAATTTACCGCGAAAACAAGCTAACCTTACCGTCTTTACCCGCAGTCGCTTTAAAACTCAAACAAGCGATGGAATTCGAAATTGATATCCGCGAAGCCGCCAAAATTATTCAAATCGACCCGCCAATTGCAACCAAATTGGTCCAAGTCGCCAATAGCCCTCTTTACTCACCGGTCTCGCCGGTAACCAATTGCCAGGCAGCACTCACCCGCCTTGGCTTGAATGCCAGTCGGCAATTAGTAATGGGCATCGGGCTCAAGCAAATGTTTCATTGTCAAAACAAACAGTTACTTAACACCATGCAATCGCTGTGGAAAAACAGCCTGTATGTTTCGAGCCTCAGTTTTATACTGGCTCAAGAAAGCGGTAAAGTAAATCCCGAAGATGCCTTATTAGCGGGGCTGATCAGCGATATCGGAATCATCCCTTTGCTTCATTTTGCCGAACAGCATCCTGAACACTATAAGAATCTCTCGGAGCTTGAAGAAGCGATCCCTTACTTAAGGGCGCCTGTCGGTAAATTGGTTTTGCATACCCTCGGTTTTTCCGAAGAGCTCACGCAAATTCCGCATTATGCCGAAGACTGGTATCATGACAGCGGCGATAGTATGACTTTGACGGATATTGTAATTCTAGCCAAGTTGCACAGTTTTATCGGTTCGCATCACACTAAAGAATTACCGTTTATTAATTCGATACCGGCATACTCGAAGCTTAAAAACGGCAAATTGACTCCTGATTTTTCATTGCATATCCTGCACAAAGCGCAACAGCGCATTGATGCGGCCATGCAAATTCTTTCTTGATAGATCTTCAAATACACATGAATAATCCATTACTGAGCAACAACACGTTACCCCTTTTTTCCGAAATTAAACCCGAACATATCGTACCTGCCATCGATAAATTACTGGCTGAAGCGCGTGCGACGGTTGACACGCATCTCAAAGCAACCGACCAATACAATTGGGAAAACCTAATCGAGCCGATCGAGAACACCGAAGACAAACTCAACAAAGCCTGGTCGCCGGTCAGTCATATGAATTCGGTGGTTAACAGCGAGCCGCTACGCGAAGCCTACAACGCCTGCTTACCGATGCTTAGCGATTATTCGACCGAAATGGGTCAAAACGAAGCGTTGTTCAAAGCCTATCAAGCGATAGCACAAAGCGCCGATTTTCAAAGTCATGACAAGGCCCAGCAAAAAATCATCGCCAATGCCTTGCGCGATTTCAAACTGTCAGGCATCGACTTGGAACCTGCTAAAAAACAACGCTACAAGGAAATCAGCCAAGAACTGTCACAGCTGACCTCTCGCTTCGAAGAAAATCTAATGGATGCGACCAATGCCTGGAGCAAACTGATTACAGATAGCGACGAATTAGCAGGCCTACCGAAATCGGCATTGGAACAGGCTAAACAAACCGCGAAGGCCAATGAACAAATCGGCTGGATGATTACGCTGCAATTCCCGTCGTTCCAGGCCGTGATGACCTACGCCGATAGCCGCGCGTTACGCCGCGAACATTACGAAGCCTTCGTCACGCGCGCGTCTGATGTGGGCCCGCACGCAGGCCGCTGGGACAACAGCCAAATCATGGAGCGAATTCTAGCGTTACGCCATGAAAAGGCACGTTTGCTAGGCTATGACAACTACGCCGAATTATCATTGACCACCAAAATGGCCGACAGCCCCGACCAAGTCATCGGCTTTCTCGAAGATTTAGCCGACAAATCTTGGCGTCAGGCGCGCAAGGACTTATTCGAACTGCGCGAATTCGCCGCGCAATATTTTGGGCTAAAAGACCTGCAGCCTTGGGATGTCGGATATTATTCGGAAAAAATGCGCCAGCATTTTTATCAACTTTCACAGGAAGAAGTGAAAACCTATTTCCCTATCGACCGGGTCTTGCCCGGCCTGTTCGCAATTGTCGAAAAACTCTACGGGCTCAACATCAGCGAAATCGATAATTTCGACAGTTGGCACGCGGATGTCCGGTTCTACCAAATTCACGACCGAGATGGCTACTTGCGTGGGCAATTTTATACCGATCTCTATGCTCGGCCAAAAAAACGAGGCGGCGCTTGGATGGACGTCTGCGTGAGCCGCAAGAAACACCAAGGCGAAATACAAACGCCAGTCGCTTATCTGACCTGTAATTTCACGCCGCCGGCCGGCGACGAACCAGCTCTGTTGACGCATGACGAGGTAACAACGCTATTCCATGAATTCGGACATGGGCTGCATCACATGCTGACTAAGGTCGACCATCTCGGCGTATCCGGTATCAACGGTGTTGAATGGGATGCAGTCGAGTTGCCGAGCCAATTCATGGAAAACTGGTGCTGGGAAAGAGAAGCGCTAGAATTAATATCGGGCCATTATCAAACCGGTGAAAAACTGCCGGACAGCCTATTCGACAAAATGCTCGACGCAAAGAATTTTCAATCCGGAATGCTGATGGTTCGGCAACTCGAATTCAGCCTATTCGACTTGCGAATTCACAGAGAATTTGATCCGGCCAAGGGTGGACGTATCTACGAAATTCTTGAACAAGTTCGTAAACAGGTCGCGGTGGTCACACCTCCCGCGTTCAACCGCTTTGCGCACAGTTTCTCGCACATCTTTGCGGGGGGTTACGCTGCGGGCTACTACAGTTACAAATGGGCCGAAGTGCTGTCCAGCGACGCCTTTTCGATGTTCGAAGAACACGGCATTTTCAACGAAACAATCGGGCATGCGTTCTTGACTAACATTCTTGAACAAGGCGGCAGCGATGACGCAATGGAATTGTTCATCCAATTTCGCGGACGGGAACCCGAAATCGACGCACTGCTCAGACACAACGGAATCGCTGCATGAAGTATCACGACCTGCGCGACTTCATTGCGCAACTGGAGAAAGAAGGCGAACTGAAGAGGATTCAGTACCCGGCCGACCCGGTACTCGAAATTACCGAAATCTGTAATCGCACGTTACAACAAGAAGGTCCCGCGCTACTCTTCGAAAATCCGAAAGGCCATTCGATACCGCTGCTCGGCAACCTGTTCGGCACCCCTCACCGAGTTGCCATGGGTATGGGGGCCGATTCAGTTGATGCCCTACGTGAAATTGGGAAACTCTTGGCCTATTTAAAAGAACCGGAACCACCAAAAGGTTTCCGCGATGCATTGGACAAAATTCCGGTATTCAAACAAGTATTGAACATGGCGCCGAAAATCGTCAAATCACCGCCTTGCCAGGAAATTGTGCTCGAAGGCGATGAAATCGACTTAGGCAACTATCCGATTCAAACCTGCTGGCCAGAAGATGCCGCGCCGTTGATCACCTGGGCGCTGGTCATTACCAAAGGCCCCTACAAAGAACGTCAAAACCTGGGCATTTACCGGCAGCAAGTCATCGCGAAAAATAAAGTCATCATGCGCTGGCTCGCACACCGTGGCGGCGCATTGGATTTCAAAGAGTGGCAAGAAGCACATCCCGGCGAGCCATTTCCAGTCACGGTCGCACTCGGCGCAGATCCTGCGACAATACTCAGCGCAGTAACGCCGATACCGGATAGCCTGTCCGAATACGCCTTCGCCGGATTACTGCGCGGCAGCAAAACCGAACTAGCCGATTGCTTGTGCAATAACCTACAGGTACCCGCCAGCGCCGAAATTGTTTTGGAAGGTTTCATTTATCCTAACGAAACCGCGCCCGAAGGCCCTTACGGCGATCATACCGGTTATTACAACGAAGTTGACGAATTCCCGGTATTTACAATCGAAAAGATCACGCAACGCCACAACCCGATCTACCACAGCACCTACACCGGAAAACCGCCTGATGAGCCGGCTGTACTGGGCGTGGCGTTAAACGAAGTGTTCGTGCCGATCCTGCAAAAACAATTCCCTGAAATTGTCGATTTCTACCTGCCACCTGAAGGTTGTTCTTATCGCTTGGCCGTGATTAGCATCAAAAAACAATACCCTGGTCACGCCAAACGGGTCATGCTTGGGCTTTGGTCGTTTCTGCGCCAGTTCATGTACACTAAATTCGTCATCGTCGTCGATGACGACATCAATCCGCGCGAATGGAAAGACGTCATTTGGGCGATGACCACACGCATGGACCCAACCCGAGATTTCACTCTACTCGACAACACGCCGATCGATTATCTCGATTTTGCCTCACCGGTATCAGGCTTAGGCTCGAAAGCTGGTTTCGACGCGACGAACAAATGGCCCGGCGAAACCAACCGTGAATGGGGCCGGCCGATCGTGATGTCCAAAGAAGTCATTCAGAAAGTAGATAGTATTTGGGATGGGCTGTTTTAACCCTCGTAGATTCAACTAAAAACAGCTGTTAAGCGCCCCGAAAAACCATTCGCCATAAGCTCCATCGAAGGTTGGAAGCCGATACCCGGCACCTAAATACCATAGATTATTGGTTATTATTAATAACCTTCGTTAATTTAAGTGCCGGGCCTTTGACGAGTACCTAGGCGCCGAAATTCAGCTCGCAAAGAGTTTTAATAAAAAAATTCGGCCACTATTTAATCCAATAGTGCAAAGCTTGTGTGAAAGTACCGTCTCCATTGTTGACAGACTCCATTTGCCCACTGATGCCCGAAAATCGACCTGTTCCACCGACAATCGCTATTTCTGACGTTCCTTTATCAAATTCACGCCCGGCCACCTGAATGCTGCCGTTTTGCAAGGTCAAGGTCCATTGACATTGGAAGCTGTGACCGACTCTTGTGCGTATGCACATGCCGCTATTGTTGCCGATCACTGATCCTTGTTCATCGAGTAACGGCTGATCGAATGTCAGAATATCGCCTTCCGAATCACCTGGCACACCGATATCAACAAAGTTAGCCTTATGCGTTCTGGCATCAGCGATGGTTATGATCGATTGAGGTGCGACATGGGCGCAGGAAGTCATGGTCAAGAGGCTGGCGATTAAAAAACGACTCAAAGAGTGATGCACCTAATTATCCTCACTATAAAAACGAAGAGAACCGAGACATAAATCGACCCTAAAGTCTCGGCCAATAGCGACCAATCCGATACGTTTCAGATTACGTTGAAGAAATTTCTGTGATGTTTTGTAGGCATGTAGCTCAGCAAAAGGAATGCGAACGGTTTGCCAGTCGTCGGTCGCATGGAAGCTGGCACGATAGGATTGCCAGGGGAACCAAAGGTCCGAAGTCCGAAAATGAATATTGTAGTCCTCATTGTTACCGGCTACTTCGAAGACAATACCGTCAAACGCCGATGCATCGAAGTCGTCTTCATCAGGCAAAGACAAAGCCATTTGCACAAAGCCACCATTATTTTCAGTTGAGACATCCCCCTGCATACGTAGGCAGTTTCTACCTTTATGAGCCCCCAACGTTAGCTTTCCATTGGAAACTCCACCCATCACTTGATCGCTGACCAGTCGCCACTCAATACCCAAATTGGATTTCAAATTGCCACTACTACGATCATCGATTACAAACTCACCAGCTAGCATCGTTTTCATTACTCCAAGGCTTATCAGTATAAACAGTCTAGCGCTGAGTTTTCTAAAATCCATCCTATTTTCCTAACGTTAGGCCTAAAAAGTGCAGCTGAGTGCTCATCTTACAATGAAAGTGCGCGATGAATAAGCTGTGTGTTTGCTCGACTGACTGATGATGTCGATGGCAGTGCCGATATTTAGCAATATCCAAGCCCCTTGCTTTTTTTTGACCATCAAGAAAGGCCGCAGGTTCGTATTACAAAAAATTAAAAGTCTTAATCCCTCCTTCATAAGGTCCGGTGTTGAAACTGATTTTTTCAATAGAGAACAGCAATCCTAGCCCATGTTTGACACTCAAATTTAAAACATTCTACGAATGCATGATTTTAATTGGCTCTCGACCCTAA
>SLIO01000188.1 GCA_007135635.1 Methylomicrobium sp.
ATCGATATGATCGGCAACTGCTTGGCCTGGATTGTTCCTCTCACTCTTCTTAGCGTGACGCCATAGATATTCCTTCAGCGCCTGATTGACGATGTAATTGCGTGACCGGTCCAGCAACTCGGCCATGTGGTCGAGTTGGTGAACAATATCGGGTTCGGTTCGGACGGTGAATGCTTCTGTGGTGGCCATAATAGTGATTCGGTTCAGTTCGATTCGATTGTCATCTTAGACCATACGTTGTAAAGGTGCTCTTAGATTCTCGATGAGAACCCGGTAACCCTTTTTCTTCTTGGCGTCGAAAACTTTTTCAGCGGCTTCCAGCGCCTCCGGTTCGGTATCAAACCAATCCTTCCGGACTCTTACGGGTGGTCCCACTCTGCCCCATTCTCGGACTAACGACCAATTACCGTTTAAGCCGGGCGAAACAAACATCTGATAGAACCGGTGCATGTTTTGATCGGGATTATGTCGTTCCAGGTAAATACGGTTCATGTTTCACCTCAAATATCCGACACTAATTTAGATAACATCTTCTTAAAGTGGACCCTATTTCAGCTTTCGCGAAAAATCTTGACGCGCTTGGAAGGGGCTAATACGTTAACCGCTACGCCAAATCGAAAATAGCAACCAAATCCCGCCGAATAATGCACCGACGAAAGCAGTCAAACCGATCAACGATGATGCGCCGCCTTCAACGGTCGAGACAATCGAGCTGCCGATAATCATTGCCGCTGTAACCAGGCTGACGGAAACTCGATTAACTACACGGTCCAATTCCTTGCCTAGCCAATCGGGACGGGTAATGTCCAAACGCACGCTCAGCGCGCCTCGGCGCAAATCTTCCATAATTTGGTGCATGTCTCCGGGTAATTCGCTAAGCATTTCAACGAGCCCGGCTGCCGATTTAAAACCGCGTCGGGCCATTGCTTCGGGATTGTACCTGAGCAGAAATGCCCGTTTTAGTAGAGGGGTTGCTGCTATGACTAAATTGAAAGACGGATCGAGTTGCCGCCCCAATCCTTCCAACGTAATAAATGCTTTGATCAATAATGATAGATCAGCCGGCAAATTGAGTTGATGATCGCGCAGTAAATTCGTTAAGTTGATCAGCAATTCCCCAATGTGTAAATCTTTCAATGGGATGTCGTGGTATTGATCGATAAAATTGTCGATTTCCATTGTCAGGGTGTCTTTATTGGCCATCGACTTGTCGGCCCATTTCAACAGAATTTTGACGACGATATCCGGGTCGCGCTCCACCAGGCCGTGCAACAAATTGATGACTTGATTCCTGCGCTCTTCGGTGAGTCGGCCGACCATTCCGAAATCGATAAATGCGATACGATTGCCGGATAGAAAGAAACAATTGCCGGGGTGCGGATCGGCATGAAAAAAACCGTCTTCCAGAATCATTTTAAGCACCGCATCGGCACCGGTTTTGGCCAGTTTTTTCCGGTCCAATTTCGAGTAATCGATGCGATCAATATCATGGCCCGAGATGCCGTCGATATATTCTTGAACATTGACTCGCTCACTAGTCCATTGCCAATAAACTTTAGGAATGATGATAGTGCGGCTTTTTTGAAAATTGGCGCGCATGCGTTCGCTGTTACGTCCTTCGATGGCCAAATCCAGTTCACGGCGCATCGATAATGTGAATTGGCGTACGATTTCCTGTGGATTATAACGGCGCAGATCCTTGATTTCCCTAGCTGCAACTTCAGTCATTTGGCTCAGTAGGCGCAAATCCGCTTCGACGGTAGGCCGAATGTCGGGGCGGCGGACTTTGACAATGACCTGCGTGCCGTCCTCCAACAAAGCCTTATGAACCTGTCCAATTGACGCGGCGGCTATCGGCGTGGTATCGAAAAAAGCAAAGACTTCGTGTGGGGGCGCGCCTAGATCTTCCTCCAATTGTGCCATGATTTTATCTATCTGCGCGGGACGGGCTTGGTCCTGCAATTTTTCGAACTCGGCAATCCAGACAGGACTGAATAGATCGGGACGTGTTGCGAAAATCTGGCCCAGTTTAACGAAAGTGGGTCCCATTTCTTCCAGAACTCGGCGAATGCGCTCAGGCGGTTCCATGCTGGTCAATTCGTCGATTTCATGCCAATGTAAAACATGTCCGGCGCGCTCGACAAGACCAACAATACCGAGTCGGCGGACTATATCGCCGAAACCATAGCGGATCAGAATCGAAGTGATTTCATGAACGCGTCCGAAATCCCTAGCTACGGATAAGGTTTCCAATATCATTGTGATGGCATGCTGGCGGTTAGGTGGTGGAAGTGAATATCAATGTATTGATAAAACGAATTAAAGTAAATCAAAGGGCTTATCATTATAGTTAGCTTAGCAGTTAGCAGGCCGTTGTCAGCTATTTGATCTGTTTGGCGATGCCAAATTTCTTAGCAAGGTTGCTGAATGATCGGAGATTCAGATTAGTTGCAAAAGTTTCATTTGTTTACGGATTTTGCTCTACCGGTTATAAATGAATGGCCAACCAAAGCGTGTCGCAGTCGGGATCTGTCCATTCTACCCGATGTAAAGTATGTGCTGGGATCAATAAATAATCACCGGCATTTAAATCAATGTCATCGGAGCGGTTCTTATAACGTAATTTGGCTCGACCTTGCAGTAATAGAATCCATTCGTCACCGTCTTGGTCGTACCAAAAGCCAGCTTTTGTCGTATGCTGTCTAGATACAATTCGTTCGATATGAACGTAATCGTTGTGTAATAGTGTTTCGAAGAGTTCTTCCGATAATTGTTTCGGAATCTTGTCGAAAATATTGGAATAGGGGGCGCTCATCTTTAATACGATTCGAGTCAATAAGCGATAACTATAGCAAAGGTGGAAGGTGAAAGATGGAAGTTAAAAGATGAAAGATGAAAGATTTCGCTGTTTCCCAAGCTCCAAAGGCTGTGAAAGTATTGGCGTTGGGGCCCACTTTAGAACGCTAATTATTGTCGCTGATTTGAAGTTACAACGATCGTCAACCAACACAATGAGGTAGTATCATGAATTTTAGAGATATTGATTGGCAAGTAGGATTTGATAAGGGCGTTGCCGGAACGCGATGGGCTTTAAGGGTTCTGGATAAACTCAAGTGTGCCGACTTTATTGCCCCGTTGTTGTTACGGCTTTATTTGGTGCCGGTGTTGTGGATGGCAGGTTCGAAAAAATTTGCTAATTTTTCCGACACAGCGGCTTGGTTCGGTGACGAACAATGGGGTTTGGGCTTGCCATTGCCTTATTTGCTGGTATTCCTGGTAGCGTTGATCGAAGTGTTGGGCGCGTTGTTTTTATTGGTCGGTTTTGGGGTTAGATTGATTTCGATACCGTTGATGGTCGTGATGGTTGTCGCAGCGATTTCGGTTCACCTCAAAAACGGGTGGCTTGCGATCGCAACCGGCTCCGGCATTTTTGCTACGGATCGAACGATCGGTGCGGTCGAGCGTCTGGAGCAGGCCAAATCGATCTTGCAGCAATACGGTAATTACGACTGGTTAACCGAGAACGGGGCCTTCGTCGTATTAAATAACGGAATAGAATTCGCCGCGACTTATTTCATTATGTTGACAGTATTGTTTTTTACGGGAGCAGGACGTTATGTCAGCATCGATTATTGGCTGGCGGCAAAATACTTAGAGGAATAACTATGTTGATTAAATCAAAAACTGTCGTTTCGGAAAACGACGTAACCGACCGGAGGGTTTTCGAAGTCCGCAGAAGCATTATTAAAGCCGCTATGGCGTTGCCTTTGGCAGGAGCATTGCCGAGTATTTCGGAGGCCAAAAAGAAAAATTATGCGGATGTGCCGATCGGACCCTATTCGGCGGATCTTGAACCGAACAAGTTTGAAGATGTCGCCAACTACACTAACTATTATGAATTTTCGACCAATAAGACCGATTCGACAATCCTGGCGCGGCGTTTGGTAACAAAGCCTTGGTCGGTTGCCGTCGAGGGCGAAGTCGAAAAACCCGGTGTTTATAATTTGGAAGACATTCTCAAAGCCAATTCTTTGGAGCAGCGTATCTATCGGTTCAGATGTGTAGAAGCTTGGTCGATGGTCGTGCCGTGGATTGGATTTCCTCTCGGCGAGATGCTTAAACAGTTCAAGCCAACATCAAAAGCCAAGTTCGTTGAATTTACGACTCTTTTCAAACCGTCGGTCATGGTCGGTCAAAAAAGCCGAGTGTTGGATTGGCCTTATGTCGAGGGTTTGCGAATCGACGAAGCAATGCATCCCTTAGCGTTCATAGCAACCGGTATGTACGATGACGTTCTGCCGAATCAAAACGGCGCACCGTTACGCTTGGTCGTACCTTGGAAATACGGCTTTAAGAGCATTAAGGCGATCGTCAAGATCCGCTTTCAAGAACACATGCCGAAAACAGCTTGGAATAAAAGCGCGCCGCATGAATACGGCTTTTATGCCAACGTCAATCCGGACGTGCCGCATCCTCGCTGGAGCCAAAGTCGCGAACGTATATTGGGTGCGAGTATTTTTACTTCGAAACGAAAAACTGAGCTGTTCAACGGTTACGGCGAAGAAGTCGCTTCTTTATACGCTAATTTGGATTTGACGAAGAATTTTTGAAAGCCTGCGTATTCCATTGTTCCTGCGAGGAAGCAACGAAATGTGCATGATAACCTGAACGATTGGATATTTGGCCGATCGACAGTGATTCGAACAGCGTTCAAATGGTTCAACTTATTTGCTTCCCCTCGCTGAAAATTGTAGAAACGGAGCGGCAGCGAAGTGACGATTTTTAGTCCCCGATAGCCGTAGCGCCGGGAGCTTTGCCGGAGTCTGCGCGAATAGCGCAGGCGGATGCAAAGTACAGGGTATCGCTACACGGCGTAAAGCCATTTGAGGTGTTGTGGCGCGGACGCCGGAGGAAAGAGCCTGCAGGCAGGTCGGGTCCGTCGAAGGCAATAAGCGTCAAGTATTGTTTCGCTACTGAAATCGGACGGATGTCCTTTCAGCTTTCGCAAAAAATCTTGACGCGCTTGCTTCGTTTTGTTCATGATTCTAATCTACATTTATACGCTAATTTCCGATGGGCGTTGTTTCAGGTCAGATTGGCAAAGGCGGAAGGGCGATTCGCGATTAAATTTCGAATTTAAATCGTTTCGTAACGATGGCCCTGTTCGGTCCAGCAGAGGGCTTTTGCGAGGTTTTTTTTCCAGTCATGTAGCACGAAACGTTGCGCTTTTTGTCCGCCGACCTCGAAATCATGAATTGCCGGCCTGTGCGTGTGGCCGTGGATTAAGCGTAAAACGCCGTGCGCCTGCATCGTTTCGATGACGGTTTGCTGATTGACGTCCATGATCTCTTGTGTTTTACCGCGTTTGTGGAAATGGCTGCGCAAGCGATACCAACGCGCCGCGAGAAGGCGTAATAATAAAGGTTTAGACAACACATTTTGTTGCCATTCGGGAGTGTGTGATCTTTGGCGAAATTGTTGGTAAGGAATATCGTCGGAACATAGCAGGTCGCCATGAGTCAGCAGCGTGGGGCATCCGAATAAATCGATGACGGCATAGTCTTCTAACAAAGTCACCCCTGTTTCATCGCAAAAACGTTGGCCAAGCAAAAAATCCCGATTGCCTTGTTGCAAATAGACCTGCGTACCGGACAAGGTTAATTTCTTGAGTTGTGTTCTGATTTTGCCATTTGGCGGTGTCGGGTCGTCGTCGCCGATCCAGGCATCGAAAAGATCGCCGAGAATGTAAACGGCTTCGGCGCGGGGCGCTATTTGTTCCAAATATGACAGGAAGCGCTTGGTTATTTCTGTTTTTTCGAGCGAAATATGCAGGTCCGAAATAAATTGGATTTCACGGGGCATGTCAGGAAAGCCGGCAGGGCAAGCAGAGAAAAAAGGAACACCGATGACGCGTTGGATATCGATAAGGAATATTTAGGGGGTGCTAAAAACCGATACGTTACAATTTGTTTCAACAGTGTCGTCCATGTTCCATAGGGCGAGGTTAAAAATCTTATTCGACGACTTCGGCTTTCTCAATCACAATGTTCGTTTTCGGAACATCCTGATGCATGTCGCGGTTGCCGGTGGGTTCCTTGGCCATAGCATCGACGATATCCATGCCTTCAATCACTTCGCCGAAAACAGCATAGCCCCAGCCGTTCGGAGTCGGGTTGGTGTAATTCAAGAAGGAATTGTCCTTGTAATTGATGAAGAATTGCGCGGTCGCAGAATCCGGATCGGGCGTACGAGCCATCGCCAACGTGCCGCGGTTGTTTTGTAAACCATTATCGGCTTCGTTTTTGATCGGTTCACGCACGGCTTTTTGGTTGAAATCGCCATCGAAGCCGCCGCCTTGCGCCATGAATCCGGGAATAATGCGGTGAAAGATCGTGCCATCATAAAAACCGTCTTTAACGTAAGTCAGAAAGTTTTCGGATGAGATCGGTGCTTTTTCGTGGTTCAATTGAATCGTGATTTCACCAAGCGTAGTGGTGAGTTTGACCTTGTTTGCTTGTTCTGACATTGTATTTTCCTTTGCAAAAGAATGGGTTGTTGCTAATAGCAGCATTGTAGCAGTAAAAAGAGTACGCATGGTTGATTCCCGTGAGTAACAAGTAACCGAGAATTCTATGTGTTTTTGTCTTGAAAGAGAAGCACCGGCTTGGTACATTCCTCGGTTTTGTTGTTAACCAGTCTTATCTGTCATGTTGAAAATATATAACACTCTAACGCGCCAAAAAGAACTATTTAAACCCCGTGTGGAAGGTAAGGCAGGTCTGTATGTCTGCGGCATGACGGTCTATGACTTTTGTCATGTCGGACATGCGCGTGTAATGGTCGTATTCGATGTCGTTGCGCGTTATTTGCGTCATTCTGGCTATGATCTGACCTATGTACGCAATGTCACCGATATCGACGATAAAATCATTCAGCGCGCGCGAGACAATGGCGAGGATTTTCAGGCGCTGACAGAGCGGTTTATCGAAGCAATGCACGAGGATGAGCGTGCATTATCGGTGTTGCCTCCTGATATCGAGCCTAAGGCGACTCAATCGATTCCGGCTATTATTGCGATGATCGAAAAGCTGATCGCGAACGGAATGGCCTATGTCGGTTCGAACGACGATGTTTTTTATTCGGTTTCGAAATTCAAACATTACGGCCGGCTGTCCGGCAAAAACTTGGCTGAATTACAAGCCGGTGAACGTGTCGAGGTCGAGCAGGCCAAACAAGATCCGTTGGATTTCGTGCTATGGAAAGCGGCCAAGCCCGGCGAGCCCGCTTGGGAATCGCCGTGGGGTCAGGGACGGCCCGGATGGCATATTGAATGTTCGGCGATGTCGACCTGTTGTTTGGGTAATCATTTCGACATACACGGCGGCGGCATGGATTTGCAGTTTCCGCATCACGAAAACGAAATTGCACAATCGGAAGGTGCGACCGGCGAAAAGTTTGTCAATTACTGGATGCACAATGGTTTTGTGCGCATTAATGAAGAAAAAATGTCCAAATCGCTGGGTAATTTCTTTACCGTACGCGAAGTGTTAAAGCGTTACCGGCCTGAAGTCGTGCGGTTTTTTATATTGACCAGCCATTACAGGAGTCCTCTGAACTATTCCGATGAGCATCTAGATGAGGCTGCGACCGCGCTGACGCGTTTATATACTGCACTGCGCGGCATCGACGCCGGCGAGATTGAAATCGATGCCGGCTACGAGGCACGCTTCAAAGAAGCGATGGATGACGATTTCAATACGCCGATCGCTCTCTCGGTGCTGTTCGACCTGGCTAGAGAATTAAATAAATCGAAGGAATCCGATGCGCAAAGAGCGCGGCAATTGGCCGTTACATTAGCGGCACTAGGTGGCGTTTTAGGCATATTGCAAGATGACGCCGAGCGTTTCCTGAAAGAAGGCGACAACAAAGCCGAAGGCTTGACGGCCGAGCAAATCGAAACCCTGATTCAGGCTCGGATAGATGCTAAAAAGAACAAGGATTGGGCGGAAGCCGATAAAATCCGCGACCAACTGAAGCAGCAAGGCGTGATACTCGAAGACGTTCCGGGCGGCGGTACCAACTGGCGCAGGGAATAACCGCGACCGAAATGGAATTGCTTGAATTACATAGGACATGCCTGGACATAAGTTTCGGAAATGTTATACCCCTCGTAGATCAAAATTCGGCACCGGGGTGCCCGTCAAAGGACGCCGTGAATACGTCCCTGTAGGCTCTATGCCAGCTCCATGCTGGCAAAGCCTTTGCGATCGCCATGGATGGCGTGAATGTCGATTTTGCAGGAGCAAAAATCGACCGAGCACCCCGGTGCCTCCTTAGGCACTGCCGAAATTTGAAGTGTGAAAGGTATAATCGTAACCAAGCATGCGTTGTCAACACTCCCCCTCTTTGGAAAAGAGGGGTTGGGGGAGGTTCTTCAAACAAAACCCCATCCCTCGATTCCCCTTTTTATAAAAGGGGGGGTATTTTGTACGAAATCCATAGTAAAAAAATCGCTCCATGATTGATATCAAAGATAAATCGATAAAAACCTATCTCGACGAGCTGGCTAGCAAGGCGCCGACGCCTGGCGGCGGAAGCTCCGCAGCGCTGATGGGCGCGCAGGCGGCTGCTTTAATTGCCATGGTTTGCAATTTGACGATAGGTAAACCGAAATACGCCGAAGTCGAAGCGGAAATGCGCGTGTTGTTAGGCAAGTCCGAAGTGTTGCGCGAACGCCTGACCGGCATGATTAAGGCCGATGTCGACGTCTTCGATCGATTGATGGCCAGTTATGGAATGCCGAAAGAAACCGAAGTACAACAGGCGGTCCGTTCCGAAGCGATACAGGCCGTATTGAAAGACGCGACCGAAGTGCCGCTTGAATGCGCACGGGGCTGCTTCGAAGCGATCGAACTGAGCCGAATCGCGGCCGAAAAAGGCAACACCGGTGTCATTAGCGATGCCGGCGTCGCAGTCATGTCGGCCTACGCCGGATTAAAAAGCGCGGCATTGAATGTCTATATCAATGTCGGTAGTTTGAAGGACAAGGAATTTGCCGAACGTAAGACTCAGGACCTCGAATCGATTTTGGAAGGCATCGAACAAGCAGTTGATGATGTTTATCGCATTGTAAAAGAAAGGCTATAGAAGCAAACCGAACACTCTACTGAAAGCGCAATATTAATGATTCAGGTTTTTTGCAAAAGTTTAAAAAAGCTGTTGACGGAAATCATAAGAGTCTTTATTATACGCAGCTCTTCACAGGTGGATAGTTAGACAAGATTCGAACTCATTCACGAAGGTCAATCGGGGTATAGCGCAGTTTGGTAGCGCGCCTGCTTTGGGAGCAGGATGTCGGGGGTTCGAATCCCTCTACCCCGACCACTCTGCGCTTGTAGCTCAGCTGGATAGAGCATCGGCCTTCTAAGCCGAGGGTCGCAGGTTCGAGTCCTGCCAAGCGTGCCATCTCCTGTTGAAAAACTTTTCTGTGGTGATCGTAGCTCAGTTGGTAGAGCCCCGGATTGTGATTCCGGTTGTCGCGGGTTCGAGCCCCGTCGTTCACCCCATCCAAATCAAAAGCTAATCTCGTTTTATCAAATTCTCCATTATTTTCTTTACCTAAGTTGTGTCTACGTTTTCGTCACATTATGCGTAACACAAGACCTCTTAAAGCCGATTTTATTGCTGATTAGTCTCGCATCTTCGTTGCCTAAGGACTTCATCGCCCATCATCTTGACGCCATTTTCAACTCTAATTTGAACAGAGGTGAGATAAATGGGAAAAAACGGAATAAAACGAGAAGAAACGAAACGTGAAAATAAAAGTTTGTTGCAGAATATGCAAGTTAAAGGTTTTATGTTTTATTCAGTCGATTCCGACAAATAACCTTGGATGATCAAGAGTATTTTTTCTTGGTCTTCCGATGATATCCCTAAAAAAAGGTCGGGCGGGAATGTCTCCCCATAGGCATAGGTATCTACACAAGTACCTGTCCCTTTTTCCTTGCGGGAGAAGGTTGGGATGAGGGGAATATA
>SLIO01000305.1 GCA_007135635.1 Methylomicrobium sp.
ACGCCTGTCGGTCGAGCAACCGCACCCTCTCCGGAACCGGCATTTGCTCTGTCGAGCGCCGTATATCGAAAAATTAGATAAAGGGTCTATATCTACGAACTTTCACAGTAATCGGATTATCAATCTTTTCGTCCTCAGCGCCCCTGCGCCTCTGCGGGAGAATTAACAGATATAACACGCGCAGAGGCGCAAAGGCGCAGAGGTTTTTTAAGGCTATGCTTACCTCACCAGCCTTTAGCGCCGGGCAAAAAAGCATTGCCTGACCTTGTGTGACTTTCACAATAACGATCAAAGGTAGTGGTTTTCGCGACTCATCCCAGGCGCGAACCGGATCGGCTTTTTTTCGATTTCTTGAGTTTTTTTTCAGAGCCGGCTTGTTTAAGGCGAGCTTGCGCTAAGTTGATCAGTGTTTCTTGGGCGCCAACGCTATCTTGTTCGTTTTGCGGTTGACGCTGAACATAGCTGCCGTCAGGCTGCATTTCCCAAACGCTCCTCCGATTATTCAATTGTACGTTCAATATTTCCCGTAGCGCGGCCTGTAATTCGGGTTTTCTGACCGGCGTGACGACTTCCACGCGGCTTTCCAGATTGCGTTTCATGCAGTCGGCCGAGCCGATGAAATATTCTTCGTCTCCGCCGTTTTGGAAATAAAAAATCCGCGAGTGCTCAAGAAAGCGCCCGACAATGCTGATAACGCTTACCGATTCGGAAATTCCGGGAATGCCGGGTCGCAGCCGGCAGGTATCACGGACGATCAAATCGATTTTGACACCGGCTTGAGCGGCTCGGTAAAGCGCAGCCGTGATATCGGCATCCTCCAAGGCGTTCATCTTGAATTGAATCAAGCCGGGCGCTTTTGGCGAATGTTTGGCGATTTCGCGTTCGATTTTTTCAACTAAGGCGGGCTTTAGAAATTTTGGCGATGTGAGTAGGCAGTTGTATTGACGTTTCGGAACCAGGCCTGTCGTCATGTAATTAAACAATTCGGTAAGGTCTTGGCCGATGTCCGGGGCGCAGGTCAAAATACCGAGGTCAGTATAGAGTCTGGCGGTTCCGGCATGATAATTTCCTGTGCCGATATGCGCGTACCGGCGAAGACCGTTATAGTCCTGACGGACGACATAAATCACTTTGCTGTGCGTTTTGAGTCCGACCACACCATATGTGACATGAATTCCGGCGCGCTCCATACGATGCGCCCATTGGATATTGGCCGATTCATCGAAACGCGCTTTCAATTCCACCGATACGGTCACTTGCTTGCCGTTTAATGCGGCATCGATCAAATATTGGACGATTTTGGTGCCGGCCGAAGTGCGGTACAACGTCATTTTAATGGCCCGAACATTCGGGTCGCGACTAGCTTCCTTGACGAAGCGTTCGACCGTCGTCACGAAAGACTCATAGGGGTGTTGCAGCAGTATCGTCTCTTGTTCGCGAATGGCATGGAAAATATTCGGTGCGCCGGCCAATTTAGGATGATCGCAAGGGTGGTGAGGGGCGTCGAGCAAGTCCGGCCGGTTGATCGCGGCGATTTCAAATAAGTCGGACATCGCCAAACGCTGATCGACGATGAAGACATCATGCTCGTTCAGATTAAGTTCGGCGGTCAGCATGCCGCGTTGTAACTCGCCCATTGTTGACGCGACTTCGAGTCTAACGACCGAGGCGAATTTGCGTTCGCGCAATTCGGACTCGATCATTTGCAGTAAATCGTCGGCCTGATCTTCGTCTTTTTCGGTGATGGCGTTACGTGTCACCCGGAACAAATCCGCAAAGGCGATATTCATGCCCGGAAACAATAAATCCAAATTGTTTGCGATCAAATCGCCCAGCGCGACATAAACAGATTCGTTATTGACTTGAATGAAACGCGACAACCTGGGTCCGACCGGAACTTTGATCCTGACGAGCGTGACGAGTTCGGGATCTGTGCAATAGACGCCGGCCAGTAGATTCAACGCCAGATTCGAAATGAACGGAAACGGATGCGCCGGATCGATCGCCTGAGGCGTTACCAGCGGGAAAATATTCTGAATGTAGTATTCGCGCATTTGTTTTTGTCGATCGCGCGTTAATTCGGTGAAAGGAACGATACGGATGTCTTGCGACTCGAGATGCCCCATTAATTCGACGAACAGTTGTTGTTTTTTCGCTTCAATTTCGCGTACGACAGCGTAACATTCGGCGATTTGTTGTTGAGGGCTGCGGCCGTCGACGCTTAATTCGGTGATACCGGCGCCGAGTTGTTGTTTGAGTCCACCGATGCGCTTCATGAAAAATTCGTCGAGATTGGAGCTAACAATTGCGATGAATTTGACTCTTTCCAGTAGCGGCGTTCGCTCGTCTTCAGCTTCGTGCAAGACGCGTTTATTGAACTCGAGCCAGGTCAACTCTCGGTTCAGGTACCATTCGGGGGAATGGCTATTGAATTCGGGGGCTATCGATTCCGGTTTCGATTCGGTAAGGCTAGTAGGTTGTTTCATTTTTTACATTATTGGCAAGTGGTCAAATGAATCATACGATGGTGCGAGCAATACAGGTTCTGTTGCGTCCTTCGCGTTTGGCTTGATAAAGCGCGTGATCGGCGATGGCAAGTAGTTCTGTTCCGATTAAACGAGGAAAGTGCGCCGAGTCTGCCAGGCCTATTGAGACCGTGCAATTGAATTGATGGCTTCGATGTCTAAAACGGATGTTAGCAAATTGATTGCGAATGTCGTCTAATAACCGATAGGCATCGGCTTGATCGCACTCCGGTAGGACGGCAGCGAATTCCTCGCCGCCGTAACGGCCGATGATATCTGAATGACGAAGGCGTTGGCGAAGCAGCATGGCCAGCGATACAATGACATTATCGCCAACCGCGTGTCCGTAGGTATCGTTGACTAATTTAAAATTATCGATATCCAGCATCGCGATCGAGACAGGTTTGCTGTTACGCTGGGCTTGAGCCGTTTCCAAATCGGCAGCTTCTTTGATACTGGCATGCTTCAATAAGCCGGTCAGGCTGTCTTTAGCAATGAGTGAAGTCAAGCGGCGCGCTCTTTCGATACGTGCGCGTGTCGCGGCAATCAATTGCGCATCCGATATCGGTTTCATCAAGAAATCGTCGGCGCCCTGTCCCATGGCCAGAATTTGTATGTCGAAATCGCTTTCGGAGGAAAGAAAAACTATCGGCAACCCCGACCATTCGTCGTATTGGCGAATGACCCCCGCGAGGTCGATGCCGGTAAAATTGGGCATATGCAAATCCAACAAGATTATTTCCGGCCGGAAATTCGCTATTTTAGTCATAACCACTTCGGGCTGTTGCAAAACTTCCGCCTGCATGCCCGCGACGGTCAAAACCAATTGATAGTGGGCGGCAAGATCGCGGTCGTCATCGATGATCAAAACGCGCTGGGGAGGCGCTCTTCTTTTTTCCAGAACCTGCATCATGCGATTTATTAAAACCGTGATGTCGACCGGTTTGACAAAATATCCCTCGGCGCCAAGCCGCGCCGCGCGCACCCTCGAGTTAAAATCGTCGGTTGACGAGACAAACAAAAGCGGACAGTCTAGCGATTTTAAGGTGATTCTATCCTGGAGAAGGATGGAGTCTTGTTCAGAAGGGCGATGTAACAATACATTCATGATCAGCAAATCCGGGCGCTCGAATTGCGCGGCGGTTTCCGCATCTCGGATAGAGTTAAAAAAATGGACTTGGAAGTTAAATGATTCTAATTGGCGAACTAACTCTTGTTCGAATGCTGCATCGTCCTCGATTAGCCAAACTCGTATGGTTTTATCGCTAGGAAGGTCCGGTGTCATTGTAAGCGTGGCAGCCGAATGATTTTCAGGCGTTCGAATGACACTGTTAAGCGCGCCAATATCTCTAACAATTGATTGCCGGGCTTTATCGTCGATCTCGACGGAGCTGTCTTCAATCCATGCTTGGAGGCGTATTTCCAAAATTCGAGTCGCTTGCCCAAGCGCAGGCACTCCGAATGTGCCGCATGAACCTGAAAGTTTGTGTAGGCGATGATGTAATTCGTTAAGAGTGGCGATATCGAAACCGCGTTCGTTCAGGTTTTCGGCGATGGCCTTTAAACTGTTTAATTCGATCGGTAAACGCTTTAAAAACTGAGAGCGTAATTGCGATAGTTGTTTTTGGGCTTCACATTGCTTGGAAATGGACATTTTGTTCTCGTTTTTCCCAAATTATGCGGATTTGGTCGGCCAGAGTCATTGGGTCAAACGGTTTGGCGATGACATCGATTGCGCCTAGCGATTTGTAATAAGCAATTTCGGACGGTTGAATCTTGGCGGTCATGAAGACAATCGGAATTTTTGCAGCTATAGGCTGTTCGCGAAAACGATTGAAAGTCGTTGGGCCGTCCATGCCGGGCATCATAACATCGAGTAGGATCAAATCCGGCATGAAATCGGCCGCTTCGTCCAAGGCTTCTTCACCGGAAGAGCAGGTTTTAACCGTGAAGCCGCCTACCATTTCCAATGCCAGTTTCGCCACAGTCTGAATGTCGGGTTCGTCTTCCACATAGAGTATGCGTTGACATGTGCTCATAAAAGAATTCCTTGGATGGAATGGGTTAAATACGGATAGCGAAGGCGTTCTGGTTTGATACGTTTATGCAATCGAAAATGGGAATTTTACACTTTCCGTATCGGTAATTCGAAAAAGAAACTAGCGCCTTCGCCTTCGATCGACTCGAAACCAATCCGGCCGCCCATACGTTCGATCAATTCTCTGGAGATGGCCAGGCCCAATCCGGTGCCGCCTTTTTTTCGCGTGTCCGAAGCGTCGGCTTGGGCGAATTTTTGAAAAACACGAGCGCGGAAGCCGTCCGGAATACCGGGACCACGGTCGGTGACCGTTATCCGTATGGATTCGTTAATTTGTTTCACGTTGATGTAAACGTCGCCTCCATCGGGAGAAAATTTAATGGCGTTGGACAATAAGTTCGATAATACTTGTTGTAAACGTAGTGCATCCGCATAGATATCGACCTTTGGCCTTTCGCCGGTCAGTATTAACGATACTCGACGTCCGATACCATAGGTTCGGTTAGCATCGACTGTCTGTTCGATCAACGGCATCAAATCTTGCTTTTGCATATTGAGTTGGAGCTTGCCGCCTGCGATTTTCTCCATGTCGAGTAAATCGTCGATCAGGTCGGCCAAGCGCCGACTATTATCATAGGCAATACTTATTATCTCAAGTACGGGTTTGGGTAATTCGCCCAGCACGCCGCCATTAAGCAAGCCTAATGCGCCGGATATCGACGTGAGCGGCGTGCGTAGTTCATGACTGACGGTGGCAACGAATTCGTTTTTCATGCGGTCGACTCGCTTGCGCTCGGTAATGTCTCTTACCATACCGACATACATGGCCTGATCCTGAAGGGTGATTTCGGAGATGGCCAGTTCCATTGGGAATAGCTCGCCGTTTTTTCGAAGGCCTTCGACCTCTCGTCCGATACCGATGATTCGGGCGATGCCTGTCGATTGGTAATGGCATAAATAACTATCGTGAGCATCGCGGTGCGGATTAGGCATCAATATTTTGATATTACGACCGGCGATCTCTTCAGCTTCATAGCCGAAAATTTTCTCTGCGGCAGGATTGAAGGACTTGATTTTACCGGTTCGATCGATCGTGATAATGCCGTCCACAATAGTATCGAGAATGGCTTTGGTGTGCCGGCTTTGTTCTTTGAGTGCGGCTTCGGCATGTTTGCGTTCGGCGATGTTTTGAGCAATGCCGAGAAATCCGGTAATGTCGCCCTTATCGCCACGCATAGTTGTGACCACAAGCGATACCGGAATGTACCAGCCATCCTTGCGAATATAAGTCCACTCGCGAGTTTCCGCCCCCTCTTGTTCGGGGATTTCGGTAAAGACTCGAAAGCCTTCCACCGAGCGACCGAATTCCTGGCTCAGTTCCCGGCTGCGTACTGCGACTTCTTCGGCCTTATGGAAAAGGGCGGGAGTCTGTTTGCCGATGACTTCCGCGGAAGTATATCCCAGCATGCGTTCGGCTCCCGGATTAAAAGTCGTGATGATGCCTGCTACATCGGTAGCGATAATCGACATTTCCGAGGCCGCATTTAATACGCTAGTCAGCAAATGAGTCACGCGTTTGCGCTCGCTTTCGGCGCGCATGCTTTCAGTGATATCCACGGCACGTCCGGCATGGCGGATAATTTGGCCGTTAACGTCTTTAACGGGAAAAGATTGCGCGTGTACCCAGCGGATATTGCCTTGCGGAGTCATGATGCGGTATTTCATATCGAACTGGCCGCTGTGCCGGTATTGGCTCATTTTTTGAAAAAAAACCGGCTTGTCGTCTTCAAAGATCGATTCGGCGAAAGAGCTCGGATCGTCGTATAAGCTTTGGCAGTTTCTGCCCCATATTTTTTCGTAGACCGGGTTGATGTAAATCAAACGGTCGTTATCCGCATTGCGCAGCCAAAAAACTTCTCTGATGTTTTCGGTTATATGGCGTTGTTTTTCCTCGCTTTCACGAAGTGCGGCTTCGGCTTGTTTACGGTCGGTGATATCGAGAATAAAGCCGTCGAGAAAGTCGATATTGCCGGCAATGTCGGCTATAGCCGTTCCTTTCTCGTAAGCCCAGCGAATCGATCCGTCTTTATGAAGGATTCGGTATTCCATCTCCCACCCGGTACCGGATGCGATCGCGTCATAAACCGAACACTCCACTCGCTCTGTATCGTCGGGGTGGATGATGCTGGCGTAACTGCGCACCGAGTTGTCGATAAAGTCGCTGGCCGGATAGCCGCTGATATTGTCGACGATGGCGCTCATGTAGAGCATCGTCCAATTCTCGTCCAGTTTGCAGCGGTAAACGATGCCGGGAATGTTGTTGACCAGCGACTGATATTGATCGCGATTTTGTTTCAAATCGGCCGTTCTGGCTTGAACTTGTCGTTCTAATCCCGCTAGGATTTCGGATTGCTCGTTAAAACTGTCCGTCAAGCGTTGAGCCATCTCATTCAACGTCTTGCTCAGGTTGTCGTATTCCATGATGGGACTGGCAGGCAGATTCGGTTTGAGACCGTTGCCGATGGCATCGGCCAAACCGAAACTTGCTGCTTCAAGGTTGCGTAGCGAATGCGTCAGCCAGCGGCTTAGTAGGTAGGAAACGATAATGCCCGACAGTAATAGCATCGCCAATGACAAGAACAACGGCAGGCGGCCTTTTTCGAAATCCAGCACCAAGGATTCGGCATCTTGTTCGATATACACTTGCGTGACATCCGCAACACCGGTGAGCGCTATGCTGGTCAAGTAACGCCCTCGCTTCCAACGTTCCATGGCGGCCAATTTGCCGTATGGCAGCCAGATGGCTAGACCTTTGTCGAGTGGTTTGATTTGGCCGCTTTGCTTGTCGATGGCAACTAATTTACCCTGCTCGATTAATACGCGTCCATCGTAGTCTAGCAAGGCCAGGCTCGTTTGTGGCGATAGTTGCGCTCGTGCTAGATGATTTTGCCAGGTCTTAATCTCGGCGCCAGGCACGGAAGCGATATCGGCAGCGACTCGTTGCGCGATTTGTTCTAACCTTTCGAGCATGAACGCTTCATGGCGATTCCTCTGAGCGTTACTTTCGACAATAATCGGTATGGCCCCCGCTAAGAGTATTGAGCATAACAAGACATGGAATAACAATTCGAACAACGACGGCCTAAAGCGGCCGGATAGCATTGTAGGCCGGAATGCTGTCTGAACGACTAGTAGAATAATGCCGGCAACCAAGGCATTGAACAGTCCGTTCAACGGTTGTTTAAGCGCAACCAATAGCGTCGATTGCCATTCCATGCCGATGATGCCGTGATAGAACAACAAGATCAACGGCAGGCCTAGAAAAAACCAGAAAACGAGATCAGCTAGGATTAAATTCCGCAGTCCGCGGCGATAAAGCAATGCCACCGTCAACGCTTCGGCGGTAAAAGTGATCAGTGCGTAAGGTTGGTTCCAGAGCACCAAGGTATAGAGACCGCCGGTCGCGGCAATCATCGTTGCAGCGACCGGACCGAGTAAAGCCGCCGCAAGCATTGCCGCGGTGGACCCGAAAATGAAATCGACGCCGTAAAAAAGCGGCATGTTCAGCCAGTTGCCGATCCATGCCAGAAAAGCAAAAATCGCGGAAAGCGCAAGGGTTTTACGATTGATCGAAATCATGATGCTATTTTTGATGAATCGTTGGCGATAATCGGCAAGGTAATAAAAAAAGTCGTGGCTTTATCCGGTTCGGCTTCGAAGCCGATGCTGCCGTTCATGCGTTCGACCAATTCTTTGGTTATCGCCAGTCCGAGCCCTGTGCCGCCTTTTTTTCGGGAATCCGATGCATCGGCTTGAGCGAATTTTTGAAAAATGTGTTTGCGGAATGAGGCCGGTATCCCGGGACCCCGGTCGCTGACGTCGATTCTAGCCTGTGTGTCGATGCGTCGAACGGCGATGTCCACTGTTTCGCCTTTCGGGGAAAACTTGGCCGCGTTCGATAACAAATTGGCGAAGATTTGTTGAAGTCGCTGGGCATCGACATCGACATGCAATGCATCATCCCGTTGCGTCATTCTGAGGGTAACGCCGAATTGGTTCGCATAGGCTTGATTATCGCGCAGGGCATGTTCGACTAATGGCATCAGCGCTTGCGGGCGAAGATCGAAATTTAACTTGCCGGCGATCAATTTTTCCATGTCGAGCAAGTCGTTGATCAGCAGAGTCAAGCGTCGACTGTTTTTGTAGGCGATCGCTACGATTTCATCAACGGTGCTTGGTAGTTCGCCCAAGGCGCCTCCGTCCAGTAAACCGAGCGAGCCGGCTATCGCAGTCAATGGCGTACGCAGTTCGTGGCTTACGGTCGAGATGAATTCGTTTTTCATCCGGTCGTTGCGCTTGCGTTCGGAGATGTCTTCGATGATCGACCAAATCATTTTCTTGCCCGACAAGTCTTCTACGACCATGCCGTTCAGCAAAACCGGATACCTTTCGCCGTTTTCCTTAATGTATTCTTTTTCGTAAGGGCCGTAGCGGCCGGTTTTCTTCATGCTTTCCAATTGATGCTTTTCTTGCGCTTCGTATTTCTTGGGAGTAATAGCCCAGTAACTCAGCGACAAAAACTCTTCGCGGCTATATCCTGTGGGTGCCAACAAGGCATCGTTGACTTCGATGAAGCGGCCGGTGGCGTAATCGTTGAGCGCGATGCCGACCGGTGAGAGCTCGAACAGACCTCGTAGCCGGGTTTCGCTGTCGTGTAAAGCCTGCATGGCCGCCTTTTGCTCGGAAATATCGGCATGCGTGCCGTACATCATCAAAGGCTTAGCGTCGGTCGTCCAGCTAACGACACGGCCGCGATCATGGACCCATACCCAATGACCTTGTTTATGCCGCATTCGGCATTGCACATCGTAGAATTCAAGTTCGCCGGCAAAATGTCGTTGCAGTAAGCGTTCGGACTGTTGCAAATCGTCGGGATGGGCTAATTTAAGCCAGGTTTCGATGCTGATCGGTTCGAGCTCGATTAAGGTATAGCCGACGATTTCGGCCCATCGTTCGTTGAACACGGTTTGCCCGGTTTGAACGTTCCATTCCCAAGTGCCTATGTGGGTCCCTTCAATGATCGCTGTGAGACGGCGCTGGCTGATTAAAATGCGTTCGGCATCGCTTTTTTCGCGGCTGATATCCGACTCGATCGCCATGAAGCCTTGTAATACTCCCTGCGAATCGTGTAGCGGGTTGCATTGAATACGGACCCAATAGGTTTGGCCGGATTTATGGTAATTGACGATATCGACATTGAAGGATTGTCGTTCAATCAGCGCTTGATGCATCGAGGCCGCAACCTCGGGGTCGGTCGCGTCTCCCTGGAGTAGGTCGGCGGGTTTGCGGTCGAGCATTTCCGTCAGACGATAGCCTGAGAGCCGGGTAAATCCATCGTTGATCCATTTTACGCGCCCTTCGGTATCGGTGATGATGACGC
>SLIO01000029.1 GCA_007135635.1 Methylomicrobium sp.
CCTCCGGGTTACAGGTATCCGCTGTGAGTCATTATTCCATTCGCCCTTCGACAGGCTCAGGACGAACGGAATAATGACGGACAACTATCAACCCATTCAATTTCACATAGAGCCTATTTTGTTCGACGCTTACATGCTTTTAATCGGTAGACTGCGTCGGGAACTGGCAGTCGACGCTTACAGGGATGGAAGCGGTAGACTGCGTCGGGAACTGGCAGTCGAGAGCAAGGCGCGAAAACAGGCGTTAAGCTCAGCGATGAAACTGTTTTCGACAAGCTCACGCTCACGCCCTTTACCTACATTCCTGTAGATACTCTATAACAGCATCCTAGCCCCGCTAGTTTCATTATTCTATTCTTGACCGAAGGATTGTTTTTAGCCACATACTTATTCATTGACAGATATTCTGCGCTTAATCGAAATCGCGCCGCGTATTTCGCCGGCACTGTAATCTATTGCGTCGTCATCCGGGTATTCCTTCGCCAATATCGTTTTAACCCCACCAGGAATATCTTCCGATTTACCATGACATTGCAAACACATCGGCTGAGTCGGTATGGCTTTTAAGTAACGAAACCAAAGCCCATCCGTTTCATCGACGATCGCAGACATTTCGAGCTCGTCGGTAGGCTCTCCTGACAAGTGATGCCTATCAAAACTTTCTAACTCGCGCTGCTCCCAGGCGTCCGGCACTCCCATCTTTTTATTGCGCGATTTAAGCGATACCCGTTTAACAATCCAGCCGTCTTTCGAATAATCGGCTGCCAATGCTGGTGCAATTTGCTTACAAACAATGATTGCGTTTTCCGGATCGGCGGTTTCCATTAACGACTTCAGCGTTCCGCCTAGCGCATGCATAAACGCCTGAGCTGTTGCGCGGCTTTGTTCCAGATAATGGATTTGCTCTTTTGGACCGTCAGCTAAAACCCACGTCGAAGAAGCCGAAACCATTAAAATCAAAATACTTTTTATGATTAATTTTGGCATTGCCTGCTCCTGATATAGAAAAATAGAAAGCGGATGACACGACTTGAAATCACTCATTTCGCGCTTTGACATAGGGAATAAATACAAAAAGTTTAGCCATATCGTAAAAACTCAGCGTATCGAGACAAGAAAATTCCGCGTTAATCCGTATCCCCTTTTACCACTAACAAACATGACAAATACTAACAATTAACGAATTAGCCATCCTATATCAACAAGTTGACATTCCATCACTTGTCTAATATCCTGTTCGGGCTGAATTGATCAGCGCCATTCAACGAGCCGATTATGGAAAGTTCCAGTCGAAATTTAATTATAGATTTACACAATCCCTCTACGATGTCTAATGCGCATCTCTTACCCGCAACTTTAGCGACAATCTGATTCAGTTTGTCTCCACTGCGGGCAGATGAGTCCGCAAATAACAGGAGACAAGCCCGATGCCAACCGCCATCCTGAACGACTACTTGCGCCGTGCGATTGAGCGTAAAGATTACCAAGCCGTTCGTCAATTTCTAGAAGAGTTTCAAGCCGTCGATTTAGCCGAACTGCTGCAAACCGAACCGGCCGAAACTGCACGCGAATTATTGATGCATTTACCGGTAGCACAGCGAGCCTCTGTTTTCGGGCATCTACCGTCTGATTGGCAGGCGCAACTCACCGCGACGATGACTGACAAGGAAGTATCGCAATTACTCCGCCATCTCGACGCCGACGAAGGTGCCGACTTACTGCATGTCCTGCCTGAAGACCGTCACGACCTCGTGCTGCGCAATATCGCCCATGCTGAACGCGAGGCATTAAGACGTTTAGCGAGTTACGAAGAAGGTACCGCCGGCGCGATCATGACTAGCGATTACATGACCGTGCCTGCCGAAATCAATGCAGGAGAAGCACTTAACGTCATTCGAAAAAGCGCACCCAGCGCTGAATTGATTTACCAAATTTATACCGTCGACACTCAATATCGCCTGATCGGTACACTGTCGCTACGTGAACTGATTATGAATAAACCGGAAGCGCTAATCAAGGATTTGATGACCACCGACATGGTCAAAACTACACTATCGGCCAAGCAAGAGGAAGCCGCCAAATTAATCAGCCGTTACGATTTATTGAGTTTGCCGGTCGTCGACGATGAAGGGCACCTAGTCGGCATCATCACCTACGACGACGCCATGGACGTTGCCGAGGCCGAAGCCACCGAAGACATGCACAAAAGCGCGACGGTCGGTCCTTTGGCGGGAAATTTTCGCGATGCGAAGTTATTGACGCTTTACCGAAAACGCATCGTCTGGTTACTGTTACTGGTATTCGGAAATTTAATTTCCGGCGCCGGCATCGCTTATTACGAAGAAACGATAGCAGCCTATGTCGTGCTGGTGTTCTTTTTACCGCTACTGATCGACAGTGGCGGCAATGCCGGATCGCAAGCCGCGACACTGGTCATTCGTAGCATGGCCACCGGCGATGTGGCACTGAGCGATTGGCGTAAATTACTGCTAAAGGAAGTCGCCGTCGCCAGCGGCCTAGGCCTGACTATGGCCGCCGCGGTTTCAGTAATCGGCGCTTATCGGGGCGGCTTCGACATTGCCTGGGTCGTCGCACTGAGCATGATCTGTATCGTGATGACCGGCAGCCTAGTCGGACTCTGCCTCCCTTTTATCTTGGACCGACTGGACTGGGACCCTGCCACCGCCAGCGCGCCTTTAGTCACGACTATCGCCGATGCGTCGGGGGTACTGATTTATTTTTGGATAGCGACTTGGATACTACATTTGCCGGCGCCCTGACTCTTGGCACACGACCTTGTATGTTGATAAATGGACATCCGCACCATAACCCGCTATGACTAAAAATTCCTGATGTACATAGTCAAAAAATTGAGCGCCTTGTTGTGAAAAGGGTTGAAAATCCAAATAAATACTCCCTCGAATTGAATAATTTTTTTGAGCTCCGCGGCCACATTTTCTGGTAAGCTGACGCGATGCTTTGTCCTGAAGCGGCATTAACTACAAGGATGTAGGTAAGGGGAGCGGAGGCTTAGCGAAAACAGTTTCATCGCTTAGCTTAACGCCTGTTTTCGCGCCTTGCTACCGAACAAAATAGCATTGCCATAAAAGCCGAAAACATGAACGCGCGAAGTATAATATTTGCAGCGTCCTGTCTGGCGAGTCACCGCACCCTAAACACCCCAACGGCTTTCATCATCCGGAGTAAAGAAATCTTTTACATGATCGTTAGAATTAAAATATTGCCTAGCCCTCAAGCAAAAATGTTTAATAGTCCCGAACTAATAATCGCATTTGCGCTATCGGCATCCTCGCTTTTACTAATCGTATTATCCGAATTTTCAAAAGCATTGGTTCCACGACCGTTTTTCTGTCCTCCTTCATTTTGCTGTTGAGTGGCTTGACCCAACCCTGGTAACTTGGCTTGTTCGCTAAGCGAAGCTTGAGTCACGTTAATCTCCGTGACATTCAACTGCTGAGCACTCATCATTTCACGCAACCTCGGAATAGCGGCTTCTATAGCGTCCTTTACCGCAGCCTGTTGTGCTGAAAAGGCAATCGTGGCTTGATCCTGATTCATATCGATACGAATTGCAATGGGTCCAAGATGCTGAGGATTGAGTCTAAGCTCGGCAAACGGCATAGCCCGATTATTCATCCAAACAATCCGTTCACCTAGCTCCTGGTCCCATTCGGGATGCATCATCGGCTTGCTCATTGCCGGTACTTCGATTTTTGTTTGACCGGAAATTTGCCGGTGTAGTTGGGCCATATCCAACGCCATTTTCGGAACCGATTTTTCAATAACCGTAGCTGGTGCTAATTTTTTCTCGACACTTGATGCTTTGGAGTCGGGCTTGGCATGCAAGTCAACAAACTTACCGTCAATCGAAGCTTTGCTTTCCCCGGCAAGACGCTGCTCTTCGATCAGCGATTTGCCATTACTCAGTTCCTCTCCGTTTTGTAATATATTTTTGATCAATTTAGGAATATTTTCTTCAACATCGGCAATCAATGTATCGTTCTGATTATCAATCGGCAACTTAGTATTTGCATCGACCGCCAATATCGTCTGATCCGAATTGTTGATAATGCTCAGCGGCATCATCGTTACCTGCATGACTTGTGTATTCTCGACGGAGGAGAGATCTGGTGTCGTTGCTTCATCCGTTTCTGCCCGGTCTGCATTGCCGGAAATATCAGCCGGATTAGTCAACAACTCGGAAGCAGCCTCAATATGAGCGAGCACTTCTCTTAAAGTCTTCATGGTTTTCTCTAGATCGATTTCTTGATCGAAATGCCCCGAAACCGGCAACTTATTGCCCAATAAACCGGCAATTTCTTGCATGGACGAACTCATTTGTTCCGAATCAAAACTTGCCAAATGCGTTAATTGTTCGGTTAATTCCCTAAAATCAGTCATTGGCAAGTTTAAATTTTCCTGCGATTCAGGTTGTGCGAACAAGCCGATCTGAGCCATCAAGGTTGCAGAAAAGTCACCGGATACATTATCTTCACCTTGAAAAAGCCGGCTTAAATTTTCTTTGCCGATCGAACCGGATAACATCGTCAATAAATTTAAAGCGTTCATATACTTTTCCTCTTAACTGTTAGGGACTTATGAAGCATTTTTCGTGCCTCCTCGCCGCCCTGAAGCAACCCTATCATCCTGTTCGGTCTGCTCTAGTCTATCTAACTGCTTAACTTCATCGGATTGCGCCGCATTACATATTTTTGACAGGCTCTTAGTTCGGTTGTTCAGCCCTATCCAATTACGGCGTAGCTGACTTAATTCCGTTTCCAGTAACTGCAATGCCTGCTCCTGTCCGTTAATCGCTAGATCGAGTTTGTCCAAAAAAGACTTATACTCCAGTAATTGTCCGACCCTAGCGCCGGTTTTACAAAAAGCGTCGAATTTTTGCTGATATTCCTGACGATAATTGATCAAATGGTCAAGTTGCATTTGCAATTGAACTTGCTTTTTTTGGACTTGCCCGAATGCTTCCAAGGCTTTTTTTTCCTGAGCAACATTCAGCTCGACGATCGTTTTCAGGCGTTCGGATTTTTTCATTTTATTGATAACTACCGTAGCTAAGAATCGCGCATGAAATAACTTGAACAACTATCCGGACAAGGGGGCGGTTAGCGGTGAATAGTGAATAGTGAATAGTGAATAGTGAATAGTGAATAGTGAAATGGTGCGCCATTTTAACTACTTGTCAAGCCCTAATTTCCTCTTTCCTCTTTCCTCTTTCCTCTTTCCTCTTTCCTCTTTCACCTTTCACCTTTCACCTCTCACCTCTCACCTTTCACCTTTCACCTTTCACCTACACTCGCAAGCAAATCAGACAACTCCAAGATACTTCGGCTTAGATCCACCGGTTCATTCATGTCTTGTTGCAAAAAAGTCCTAATCGCCGGTATTTTCTCAATCGCCAAATCGATATTCGGATTCGAGCCGGGTTTGTATGCGCCTACGCTGATAAGGTCTCTGTTTTGCTGATACAACGAATAAAGCCCCCTCAATTTCCGCACCATCCGCAAGTGATCGTCATCGACAATATCCGGTAGAACTCTACTGACGGATGCCTCTATATCGATCGCGGGAAAGTGCCCGGACTCGGCCAGTTCTCGGGTTAGCACGATGTGCCCATCCAACACGCCGCGAGCCGAGTCGGCAACAGGATCGTTGGGATCGTCGCCTTCGGTCAGTACGGTATAAAAAGCCGTGATCGAGCCGCCGCCTTCATCGCCGTTTCCGGCCCGCTCGACTAACCGAGGCAACTTAGCAAATACCGAAGGTGGGTAACCTTTAGTAGCGGGCGGTTCATCGATTGCGAGCGCAATTTCTCGATGGGCCTGTGCATAACGAGTCAATGAATCCATCAAAAGTAAAACATCTAAACCCTGGTCTCGGAAATATTCGGCAATACTGGTCGCAAGCAACGCTCCATTCGCGCGCATTAATGGCGGATAATCCGCTGGTGTCGCGACGACGACCGAACGGCTAAGTCCTTCGGCGCCAAGAATTTTTTGCACGAATTCATTAACCTCGCGCCCCCTTTCCCCAATGAGCCCAACCACAACGACATCGGCATTGGTAAATTTGGTCATCATACCCAGCAAAACGCTCTTACCAACACCGGTCCCGGCAAACAAGCCCATCCTTTGCCCTCGTCCGACACATAACAAGGAATTAATTGCTCTAACACCGACATCAAGCTTTTCACGGATCGGCTTTCGGCTCAGCGGATTGACCGGAACGCCAGTGAGTGAAACTTGCGCATCGGTTTTCAGCGGTCCTTTACCGTCAAGAGCATTACCTGCACCATCCAATACTCGACCTAGTAAACTAAATCCTACTCTGGCCAGATATTCTTTGCTCATCGGAATGACTCGGCAGTCCGGTTCCAAGCCATAAGGGTCACCGGTCGGCATTAGAAACAAGCGATCGCCGGAAAACCCGACAACCTCGGCCTCTATAATCCGACCCGTTTTGGTTTTCACTTGACAACGCGAACCGATCGGAGCTCTGCATCCGACCGCCTCGAGTGTCAATCCGACCATTCTAGACAACTGGCCTTCCACGATTAGCTCTGGGGGCTGAACCAATCTTTTGGCGTAAGGCTTTAATTTACTGAGCCAAATCTCGTTTCGATCAAGCAAAGACTTCATGATATTGTTTCTCTAACCCTTTCATCGCCGAGCACTTGAGCAATAACGGCCGCAAGCCGCCTTTCGACCGAGGCATCGACATGAGACTGTTCCGCATCCACATGGCAACCGCCGCGACTGAGTAGCGGATCCTCTTTAATCTTCCAAGGTGCCGGACGTTCGTTCAACAAAAAAACCGATCGTACCAATTCCGCATCTTCAGGGTTTAAAGTCAGCGTTATTTCGCGGGTCGTGATAGGCAGTATGTTAACCGCTGCCTTAACAGTGGCCACGATTTGCCCCGGATCCGATTTGATTTCGCGGCGAACCAATTGCTTGGCTATCGCTATCGATAAATCCACCAACTCTTTTTCGACTTCTTCATCCAGTGCATTCAAAGGCTCGCTGAGCGCCTCCAATATTTCGGCTAATTGCAAACCTTGTTCTCGCAATCGGTTTACATTTTCATCGTGGCCTTTTTTCAGGCCATCCTCGTAGCCCTGCGAATGCCCTTCTTCGTAACCTTGCGCGAAACCCTCTTCATGGCCTTTGGCGAAAGCTTCCTCATAGGCTTGCTTTTGCATCACTTCAATATCTTGAACGGTCAGCAGCGGACTACGTGCTTTATCCGCTTCGCTTGATTTCGAGCGATCATGCCCCGACACATCGGGCATATTCCAAAGGCGCAATGCCTCCAGTTCGTCATCGGTAAAACCCGGCTGTTTAGACAAGCTCATCGCCACTACCACTACCTAACATAATTTCTCCGGCATCGGCCAATTTCTTCGCGATACCGAGGATTTCTTTCTGAGCCGATTCGACCTCGCTGAGTCTGGCCGGCGGCGCCGCTTCTAGGTCATCTTTGAGCATTTCGGCAGCTCGGCGTGACATATTACCGAATATTTTCCCCTTCAAACCGTCGTCGACACCGCGTAAGGCCAATAGCAAACGATCGGTCGATATTTCTCGCAATAGCGTCTGAATGCCTCTATCGTCGACAGTCGACAGATCTTCGAAAACAAACATCTTATCCATGATCTCCTGCCCTAGTTCAGCATTATTATCATTGATATCTTCCATGATTTGCTCGCTAACCGAGCCTTCCATGAAGTTCAGAATATTGGCCACGGTGTCGACGCCGCCGACCGAAGAGGATTTCATACCATCGCTGCCCGTCAATTGCTTTTCCATGATTTCATCCAACTCCTTTAATGCCGCGGGCTGAATACCCTCCATCGTCGCAATGCGCATCAAAATATCCGAACGCATGTTTTCCGGTAATAAGGCTAAAACATCGGCAGCCTGGTCGCTATCAAGCAGCGATAAAATGATCGCAACAATCTGCGGATGCTCCAAACGGATTAGGTCGGCTATCGAGCGCGTATCCATCCATTTCAATTGTTCAATCCCTTTACTGTTGGCGCCGAGCAAAATCCTATCGATGATGCTGCCCGCCTTATCGGCGCCTAAAGCACCTGTCAGCATGTTGCGAATAAATTCGTCGGAATTTATACCCAAGCCGGTTTCATTCTTGATTCGATTTATAAATTCTTCAAGCACGGCGTCCACCATTTCCGGTGAAATGGGGCCAAGCCCCGCCATCGTTGACCCAATTAACTGCACTTCCTTAGGGCCCATATGTTTCAGAACCGCGGATGCGCGATCCTGCCCCACCGCCAAAAGTACCAATGCTGCCCGTTGCGGTTGAGTTAAATCGAGTTCTTTCTCAGACATCTTGCTTGGTCCAATTCTTAATGATTTGTGCGACTAATTGCGGATCTTCGTCAACCAATTTTTGCACATACTCCAAACGCTTCTCGTAACTCTGCGGGGCTTCTAGCAGTAACAGATCTTCAGTCCCGGAGGACATACCTAGTTGCTGTCTCGCCGCTTCATCAGCCGGAACCGCATAAGGCACTCCTTTATCGTCGAATGCGACTGTACCACCCATAGCTTCGGCTTCCTCTCTAGCCAAAGCCAATGCTGCTGCTTTTCGTTCTTCCTCGGTCCGCCCTATCAGCCCTTGCATGGTCGGTTTTAACACGCCGAAAATCAAGAATAAAACGACTGCAACAGCCGCCAACTGCTTCAAGGTATCGATAAACCAAGCCTGCTCCCAAAGCCGAGCATCGGGCAATGCTTCGAGCTCATCCACCATTCTGAAAGCAACATTGGATACGGTCACTTGATCGCCACGGCTACTGTCAAAACCGACCGCTTGCCTGACCAAATCACTCAGACGAATAATATCCTCTTGCGGATAAGGTTCGCTGACGATGCTCCCATCTTCGCGCACTACACTGCGATTATCGACCACAACGGCCACTGACAACCGCTTGAGTCCACCGCTGGCAAGACGCGTGTGCGTTATGGTTTTATCGAGTTCGAAATTCCGCGTGGCACTCTTACTAGACGATCCTGAGGATCCCGCCGGCGTTTCGGCACCTTCACCGACTGCCACTTCAGGCGCTATGCCGGCCGCTGGCGGCTGATTAGTTAACGCCCCTGGCACACCCTGAACGGCTCCCATGGAACTTAGATCCTCCTGAGTCTGCTCACTACGAAGCGCAGGCAGGTCGGGGTTAAACATTTCTTGGGTTCTTTCGGTCACGGAGAAGTCGACATCGGCCGATATTTGGGTGCGTAAACCATTGGCGCCGACCAACGGCGTCAAAATATTTTCGATGCGCGCCATCAAATGTTCTTCGATGTTTTTCTTGTATTCGAACTGCTTCGATGTCATAGAAATATCGGAATCGGTTCCTTTGGCATTGAGCAAGCGCCCGGTTTGATCGACGACTGTCACTTGCCCCGCTTCGAGTAAGGGAACACTGGAAGCCACTAAATGAATAATCGATTCGATTTGTCCCTTATCCAGGCTTCTGCCCGGATATAGATTAACCATGACTGAAGCACTGGGGCTTTTCTGCTGCCTGACGAATACCGACTGCTTTGGCATTGCCAAAATAACCCTTGCCGCCTTAACGCTTTGAATAGTCATGATTGTGCGCGCAATTTCACCTTCCAACGCCCGTTGAAATCGCATTTGTTCAATATTCTTGCTGGTGCCGAAGCCTTGTTCTTGATCGAGCAGTTCATAACCTAAGCTGGTACTCCTGGGCAAACCTTGCGCGGCCAGTTTCAGCTTTAATTCCCGAACATCGGAACCGGGAATCATGATCGCGCCCGAACCGGATTCGACTTTGTACTTAATACCCTCTTTATCCAAAACCTC
>SLIO01000036.1 GCA_007135635.1 Methylomicrobium sp.
CAGTTTTTCGAATTCAGAAAAAATCAGCTCACCTTCAAGATTGATCGGAGCGACCTTCAAAGCCGCGCCGGTCTGCTCGCAAAGCATTTGCCAAGGCACGATATTCGAATGATGTTCCATCGCGCTAATCAGAATCTCGTCGCCAGCTTTGATATTAGCTTTGCCGTAGCTTTGTGCAACCAGATTGATAGATTCGGTCGTGCCCTTCGTGAAAATGATTTCCTTGTCCGATTCGGCATTGATGAAATCCTTGATTTTTTCGCGGGCACCTTCGAATTTGTCTGTCGAGCGTACGCTGAGCGTATGCACGCCCCGATGGACATTCGCATAATCATGGCGATAAACATGACTGATGCAATCTATCACGACATTTGGTTTTTGGCTGGAGGCCGCATTGTCCAGATAGACCAGCGGTTTGTTACGGATTTTCTCGTTCAGGATCGGAAAATCGTTGCGTATTTTATCGATAGGAAATTGGGTCATGGTTTAGAAAATTGAGTCATGGTTTGCTTGTTAGGCGTATATTCTTTATATTTTATGTTTTTTAAAATCAACCGGTTTCAATTATGGCGATAGCAAATCCTCAAAAACATCTGACCGATATCGACGAATGGCGTAGATTGGGCGAAGCCGGCATTTTCCCGCCCGACAACCGTCTCGAACTAATCAATGGAGAAATCTTGGAAATGTCCCCAATAGGCTGTAATCATGCAGGTCATTTGAACCGCATACTCAATAGATTATTGAATATCGTACCCGGCGACATGGCCATTGCCAGCGTTCAAAACCCACTGCAACTTGGCGATCTGTCCGAACCGGAACCGGACTTTATGCTCTTGAAACCGAATACGGACTTTTACTCGGCCCGTCATCCTGACGCCGACGATGTTTTATTACTGATCGAAGTCTCCGATTCGTCGCTCGAATTCGACCGTAATCAAAAAATGCACCTTTATGCCTTGCATCGAATTCCCGAGTACTGGCTACTTAACCTCAACGAGGCCTGCGTCGAAATTTACCGAAAACCGGCCGGCGACCTCTATGCCGAAAAGCGAACACTCACTGCCGGCGATTCGATTATCTTGTCGGAATTACCCGAAATCAGGGTCGATATCGGCGACCTACTTTGATTTATAACCAGTCTTGCGTGATACCCTGCTGCGGGAAACGTTTCAGAACTTCCGCAAGCACCAAATCGTGCAGGCTTTTATGCGTTATCCTAAAGACCATCTCGTTCGCGAATGCAAAAGTCAGCATGTTACGAGCGGTTTCCTCGTCGACGCAGCGCGATTGCAAATAAAACACTGACTTTTCGTCGAGCTGGCCGACCGTCACACCATGCGCACATTTGACATCGTCGGCATAGATTTCCAGCTGAGGTTTCGTATCGGCTTCGGCGTCGTTTGAGAGCAGCAAATTGCTGTTGTTCATTTCCGAATCGGTTTTCTGCGCATCCTCGGCGACCACGACCCGGCCTTGAAACACTCCTCGCGCCCTACCGTCCAAAACGCCTTTATAAACTTCACGACTGATGCCGTGTGGCTCGAGATGATTGATACGCGTGTGGTTATCGAGATGCTGACGCTTGATGCCTAAATATAAACCATTCAGATTGCATTCGCTCGCATGGCCGAGATCGACATGAATATCGCTTCTTGCCAGCATGCCTCCAAATGCAAAGTTGTGATGACTGAAGCGCGAATCCCGGCTCTGTTTCACGTAAGTACCACCGTAGTGATAAGCTTTTTCCGATTCGCATTGCACCTTATATAGAGTCAACTCGGCATTTTGTTCAACGAAAACTTCAGTGACCGAAGCCGATAAATAAGACTGATCCGTGCCGACGTATGTTTCGACAAGCTGAGCCTGTGCGATCGATTCTACAATCACGAGGTTACGTGTCGTTGCCAACCGATTCGGGTCTGTCACAATGTGCAACAATTGCATGGGTTTGTCCAAAGCGGTTTTGGTCGGTATGCGAATGAAGGCACCGTCTGTAAACCACGCGGTATTGAATGCGACGAAATTGTGCTCGTCGATGCCGACTGCTTGGCCGAAATATGCTTCGATTTGCCCCGCATCGGCCTCAAGCAATTTGCTCATGCTTTTGACCGTTACGTTTTCCGGAAGACCTTCCAAATTCGAAAGTTCGGCCGAATAATAGCCGTCGACAAGAACGATTTGCCAGCAATCGGCAAGGCGGTAATTTTCGAGCCAATCTTTGTCAACTTGATGGACGCTCGGCTCAAGACGAGGTTCAAACAAATTTTTCTCAATCCCGGACACATTCGTATAGCGCCATTCCTCTTCTCTCAGCGACGGAAAACCGCGTCCGGAAAATTGTTTCAGCGCCTCGGCACGCAACAAGCGCAGCCACGGTTGAGACCCGCCGGGTAAAGTTGCTTCTATTTTCGAATATTCTGCCGGATAACGGCTTGCGATAACGGAGCTCATGATCATGCCGCCTTTTTGTCTTCAACCCAACTGTAGCCTTTATCTTCGAGCTCCAAGGCCAGTTCCGGACCACCCGATTTGACGATTTGTCCGTGCGCCAAGACATGAACGAAATCCGGCTTGATGTAATCGAGCAGTCGTTGATAATGCGTAATCATTACGAACGAACGGTCAGGCGAACGTATCGAATTGACGCCTTCAGCAACGACTTTCAACGCATCGATATCGAGGCCCGAATCGGTTTCATCAAGAATGCACAATTTAGGCTCTAATACGGCCATTTGCAGGATTTCATTGCGTTTTTTCTCACCGCCCGAGAAGCCTTCGTTTACGGCCCTATACAAAAACTTTTCATCCATTTCCAGCAGGCGAACTTTTTCTTTGATCAGCGTCAAAAAATCCATTGCATCAACCTCGGGCAAGCCTTGGTGTTTGCGGATTGAATTCAATGCGGCTTTGAGCAAATAGATATTGCTGACACCGGGGATTTCAACCGGATACTGAAAGGCCAGGAACACGCCTTCGCGTGCTCTGATTTCAGGTGCCATCTCAGTCAAGTCTTTGCTTTCGTAAGTGATTTTTCCTTCGGTTACGGTGTAACCGCTTTTTCCTGACAAGACATGCGACAATGTACTCTTTCCGGAACCGTTCGGTCCCATGATGGCATGAATCTCGCCTGGTTTCACTTGAAGATTAATGCCTTTCAAAATGGGTTTGTCGCCTACGCTGACATGAAGATTTTCTATGCTGAGCATGTTGATTTCCTAAATATCTATGATGGTTTGTTCTTTAATATAGTTGCATTGATTAAACAATACTCACTATCCAACCGAACCTTCCAAACTGAGCCCTAATAAAGCCTGGGCTTCGACTGCGAATTCCATCGGCAATTCCTTGAAGACTTCCTTACAGAAACCGTTGACGATCATCGAAACCGCATCTTCGGCCGAAAGACCGCGTTGTTGACAGAAAAACAGTTGATCCTCGCTGATTTTCGACGTTGTCGCTTCGTGTTCGACTTGCGCCGAAGGTTGTTTGACCTCAACGTACGGAAACGTATGCGCGCCGCACTTGTCTCCGACCAATAACGAATCGCATTGCGTGTAGTTGCGCGCGTTCTCGGCCCCTTTCAAGACTTTGACCAGGCCGCGATAAGTGTTTTGCGCGTGCCCTGCCGAAATACCCTTCGATATGATCGTGCTACGCGTATTTTTGCCGATATGTATCATTTTTGTGCCGGTATCGGCTTGTTGATAATTATTGGTTAACGCGACCGAATAAAATTCGCCGATAGAATTATTGCCTGTCAATACACAGCTCGGGTACTTCCAGGTGATAGCCGACCCGGTTTCGACCTGCGTCCACGAAACTTTCGAATTTTCACCGCGGCAATCGGCTCGCTTGGTCACGAAATTGTAGATGCCGCCTTTGCCGTCCTTGTCGCCAGGATACCAGTTTTGCACGGTCGAATATTTGATTTCGGCATTATCTAATGCAATCAATTCGACAACCGCAGCATGCAGTTGATTTTCATCGCGCATCGGCGCGGTGCAGCCTTCCAGATAACTGACATGACTGCCTTCGTCGGCAATAATTAAGGTTCTTTCAAATTGCCCGGTATTGGCCGCATTGATGCGAAAATAAGTCGACAATTCCATCGGGCAGCGAACGCCTTTGGGAATATAAACAAAGGACCCGTCGGTGAAAACGGCGGAATTCAACGCCGCGAAAAAATTATCGCCGGTCGGCACCACCGAACCGAGATATTGTTGAACCAGTTCAGGGTATTCGCGTAAAGCTTCGGATATCGGGCAGAAAATTACCCCAGCCTCTTTCAATTTACTCTTAAATGTGGTCGCGACCGAAACACTGTCGAATACTGCATCGACCGCAACACCAGCCAAGCGTTCTTGTTCGTCGAGCGGAATGCCGAGCTTTTTATAGGCTTCCAGGATCTGTGGGTCGATTTCGTCAAGGCTTTTAGGCCCGTCTTCCTTGCGCTTAGGCGCCGAATAATAACTGACCGCTTGATAATCGATTGGTTCGAACTTAACGAAAGCCCATTCAGGCGACTTCATTGTTTGCCAATGGCGAAACGCTTTCAGTCTATACTCCAGCATAAACTCGGGTTCATTTTTGATTTTCCAGAGCTTATAAATCACTCCTTCGTCTAAACCGGGAGGAAAAGTGTCGGCCTCCAATTCCGTGACAAAACCTTGTTTGTATTCTTTTCCGATCAGTTGTTCGATTTCTTTTGCGCTTGCTGACATTTCGTTCTCCGTCGTTACCGGTAAAGACTTGCTACCGGTACATAAAATTCATCCGGCTTCGATGCCGGCAAAATCAAATCCGCTAGTGTGATTGAATCAAGAGCATTAAAAATGGCTTGATTGATTTTCCCCCAGCTGCCGCGAATTTCGCAGCCGCCGGCCTGCTCGCAGTTTTGTTGCGAAATACTGCATTCGGTTAAAGCAATCGGGCCTTCTACGGCGCTAATAATGCTCGCCACAGTAATATATTCAGGTAAGTTAGCCAGCTCATAACCGCCTTTTGCGCCTCGTGTTGAGCAAACCAGCCCCGCCTTGGCGAGTTGCTTTAGAAGTTTACTAACCGTTGCCGGCGCGATGCCGGTGATATCGGCAATTTCATTGGCGGCATGCATTTGGAAGCGGTTTTTTGCCATATAGCTTAAAATCACTGTCGCATAATCTGTTAACTTACCTAGACGCAACATACCTAGCTCCAAAAATTCAGGACCATTTTAGTCCTATTTAAATCCATAGTAAAGTACTTGGTTATTATTTTTTCATTGCGCTTAGTTTCTTGGATTTGGCTAATCAGTGGGCGTATGCCAATAGCGCCGATGTGCCAGTCGTTGGGCCTCCAATTTTAACGTGCTTTTTGTCATCGTTACGCTTAAAGCGCCATGGCGACCAGTATCCAACCATTCTATTTTCAAGTCGTCCAAACGTTCGATGACTTCTTTATGAGGAAATCCGAAGCGGTTCTTATAACCGGATGGAATCAATGCATAGCTAGGCGAAACGGCTTGTAAAAAAGCATGCGTCGAGGATGTCTTGCTGCCATGGTGCGGAACGATCAAAATATCGGCAAGCAAATCGGAGCCGTGATTTGCTATTAACCAAGCTTCAGCATTTTTTTCAATATCGCCCGTCAACAAGATACTGCCTTGTTCGGTAACAACCTTGAGCACGCAGGAGTTATCATTGTTCGAACGAAAACCGACCGTTTCGTCGGGTGCCAACATAATAAACGAGACTCCGTCCCAGAACCAATTTTGACCGGTTCTACAAAAATCAGCCGATACATGATCAATTCGCTCAGGTACACTGCTCAAAACCACATCGATCTTAATGTTGCTTAGCAATGAAGCTGCACCGCCGATGTGGTCGTTGTCACCGTGACTGATAATCAGTTTATCGACTCGATCGATGCCTTGATAACGTAAAAACGGCAACAAGACCGATGTGCCGCTATCTGATCCGGAATCGAAACGAATTCCTGTATCGAATACCAAAACATGCCTTGCGGTTTGCACTACGGTAGCCAAACCTTGGCCGACATCGAGTAAGGTCAATCTGGCATCGCCCTCTTCCGGACGATCCAAGCTAGGGAAAAACAATGGACATAACATCAGGCATCCCAGCCAGCGTCCCATTAACCCCCGCGGAATCAATAGAATAAAAACACCCAGCACAAAAAAAGCTACAGCAATCAACGTGGGCTGAGGATAAGACGCTACCGCGAATGGCCAATCGGCTAATTCAGCTAAAAACCAAAGCAACCCCTTTAATATCGTATCGACTAGCAACAGTAAAGGTTGCGCTAACGCTGGTATCAGCCATAGAAGAAGCATGGAAGGAAGCAAGATGGGAACAACCAGTAAACTAACGATTGGAACGGCAATCAAATTTGCCAGAGGCGCAATCAATGAAGTCTGTTGAAAAAAATATAATAATACCGGCGCTAGCGCTAATGCCATCGTCCAATGAATTTTTAGCGCCGCCAGCCAACGATTCGTTTCGTGAAGCCGTCCCCCCGCAATGTAAACGATAACGGCAACCGCCAAAAACGAGAGCCAAAAACCGGGTGATAATATTGCCAAGGGATCCATCAAAAGTACAGCAAATAGCGCTAACGCCAACGTATTGTAGGGTCTGACGTTTCTTTGCCAAATGACCGAAAGCATGACTGCTACCAACATGATCAATGCACGTTGTGTAGGCACCGAAAACCCGGCCAATCCGGCGTAGAGCGCACCGATAAACAGCGCCGCGAGCGCGGCGACATGATGCGGCGACCATCTCAATACTCCGGTTCGAGCCCAGAGTTTAAGGGTCGTTAAATAAATCAATCCTGAAATCAGCCCGATATGCAGACCGGAAATCGCAATTAAATGCACAGTACCGGTTTTCCGAAAGATAGTCCATTGGACCGAACTTAGCTGTTGCCTTTCGCCGATTGCCAAAGCCCTGATAATGCCGATCGTATCGCTCGAATCTCCCACATTAGTGAGCTTATCCGAAAGTCGTTGACGCCAAGATGAAATATCAAAAAAAGACGTCCTATCCGAAATCATTACAGGCACCGGCCTATCACGAACATAACCGGTTGCCCCAATGCCTTCGCTTAATAGCCAACGCTCGAAGTCGAAACCACCCGGATTGAAATTGCCATGCGGCCGTTTGAGTTTGACCGAAAACGACCAATGCTGGCCGGCTTTAATTTCATGCTTAGGATTGTACCAACTCAAGCGCAGTTTATTAGGGATGCCTTCAGGACCCTGAATATCGGTTAGGTTGAAACGCACACGTCTATCGCTTTGACGGGGCAGCCCGGTAACGCGGCCATGTATCGGTATTATCTTGCTTTCCAAGTCGACCGGGAGGCGATTCGATAAAGCGATCGATGCATAAACAATCGCCCAAAGCATACCAAACAAAAAGATTGCGGCTTTTCGATACTTGAGTCTGAGTAAAATTCCGACCAAAACGCAAGCAGAGGTTAACCAACCCCATCCTTCCGGCAATTGTGGAAATTGTTGAACAGTCCAAATACCGGCGGCGAAGAAAAACGCGGATTTAGCCATCGATTCTCCGAGTTATTTATGCTTTTTCGGCTTTAAAAAAACCTGATAAACTACAGGCCTGAAAAACTATAACTACAAAGATCATGCCTAAGAAGCTCATTCAAAAGTATCTGCCTCATCCCGATAAAATCAAAGGACACAAAAACCTACAATTTTTGGGTGAGCGTTTACACGAACCGAATTTATGGCATTTAAACCGCCGTTCGGTAGCGCTAGCCTTTGCAATCGGTTTGTTTACCGCCTGGATTCCGGTCCCCGGCCAGATGGCAATCGCCGCAGCTGGTGCTTTTTATTTTCGGGCCAATTTACCTTTGTCGGTCGCTTTGGTGTGGATCACTAATCCCTTTACGATGCCGCCGATGTTTTATTTTGCCTATCGGGTCGGACTGCTACTGTTGGCGAGAAAGCCGCATGACGATGTTGAATTTACCTTTGAAAACGCCATGGCAGAATTAGGCGATATTTGGGCTCCGTTTTTGTTAGGTTGCCTGGTCGTCGGTACAATAAGCTCAGCTGCCGGCTATTTCGGTATGAGCAATCTTTGGCGCTATCATGTTGGTAAGCGCTGGACTAAGCGGCAAGACCGATAAGTAAATTAACTTACCGGCTTATCGATAGCGGGATGGGCAATTGCGTTATCAACCGACAATCAAACCGTCTTCCATATGTAGGACTGTATCCATTCTCCCTGCTAATACAGGGTCATGCGTGACGATCAGAAAACTTACATGTAGTTCGCGATTCAATTCCAAAATCAATTGATAAATTTGCTCAGCCGTTTTGCTATCAAGATTACCGGTTGGTTCGTCGGCTAATACGCATTTCGGTTGGTTGATCAGCGCCCTGGCAACGGCGGCCCGCTGACGCTCTCCGCCGGAAAGTTCGCCGGGTTTATGCTCCACTCTATGACCCAAACCGACTCGTTGCAATAGTTGATCTGCTTTATGGCGAGCTTGACCGACCGTTTCACCGCCGATCAAAAGCGGCATTGCCACATTTTCCAATACCGTGAATTCGCCTAATAAATGATGAAATTGGTAAATGAAACCAAGCGAACTGTTTCTGAGTTGGTTTAGCTTGGTCGAATTAACCTTATTCAGATTGATGCCGTCCAGAATGACCTCGCCATCATCGGGCTTATCGAGGCCGCCGAGCATATGCAGCAAGGTACTTTTGCCGGAACCGGAAGCGCCCATGATAGCAACACGTTCACCAATGCCGATATCCAAATCGACACCTTTCAATACATCGACATTGAGCCCGCCTTGCTTGAAACTCTTCGTTAAATTGCGACAGTGTAAAATAGTCGAATTATTCATATCTTAAAACTTCCGCGGGATTAATTTTTGATGCTTGCCAAGCCGGATAGATGGTTGCGAGTAAAGCCAATGAAAAAGCCATCGCCGCGATCGAATACACATCCTCCCATTCCAGTTTCGAAGGCAATTCGCTGATGTAATACACATCGGCCGCCATAAACTGCACGCCGAAAAATTGCTCGATCGCCGGCACAATGGTTTCGACATTCAGCGCCAGGGCAATGCCTCCTGCAGTACCTAGCAAAGTACCGACCACACCGATGATGCTACCCAAAACAATAAAAATTCCCATGACCGAAGGCGAAGACAAACCCTGAGTTTTCAAAATGGCGATATCGCCGCGCTTATCGGTCACAACCATAACGAGCGTCGATACAATATTGAAAGCGGCCACTGCGACGATTAACAGTAAGATAATAAACATGACCCGCTTTTCGGTTTGTATCGCACGGAAAAAGTTACTGTGCGCTTGCGTCCAATCGCTAACCCGATAATCTTCATACAATGCTTGAGCGATAGACCGACTAATTTGCGGCGCATTGAATAGGTCGTCAAGCTTTAAGCGTAGACCTGAAACAGCATCGCCCATTCTGAACAACTTTGCCGCATCATCGAGATGGATGATTGCCATGTTTCGGTCATACTCATACATACCGACCTCGAAAACACCGCTGACGGTAAATCGGCGCATGCGAGGCAATATTCCGGCCGGCGTCGAAGTAATTTGAGGCGTTATCACAGTGATTTTGTCTCCGACCATGGCGCCGAGATAGACTGC